>DOFA01000119.1 GCA_003532195.1 Clostridiales bacterium | reverse complement strand
TACCCAGGCGGCTCTTCCAGGGAACCAGGCCTTTGAATTTGCGGGCGCCCAGGATCAGGGATTCCGGATTATCTGCCATGGCGGCGGCAATTTTGCCAATATCCGCCGCCGTATGCTGACCGTCGGCATCGGCCGTGATGACGCCGTTGTCGATCAGTCCGTTGAGCAAGCCATGGTTGAGGCCGGTTTTCAGGGCCCGCCCCTTGCCCATGTTGACGCCATGCCGCAGGATAATGCATCCCTGGCTGGCTGCTTGTTCAAATATGGGATCACAATCTGGCCGGCTGCCGTCGTTGACAACAATAATTTGATTGAAGCCGGCGGTCAGAAGATGATCAATCAAACTGGCCAGCTTCTGGTCCGGATTATAAGCAGGTATCAAAATACAGGGAAATCCCATGTCTGTCTTTACCTTTCCTTGCGCCGCAAGCGGACATTGTCAACTGCAATCTATCATATTGGCCGGAAGTCCGCAATGGGTTGGCCCGGCCGCAAGCGGCAAGCGGGTCAGGATTCAGGAATTATACAGATAACATTCAGGTTTTTCGATTTTTTTGATAGAATGGTGAAGAGTGACGTCAATTCATTTAAATTAAAGGAGCGGATCCTGTTGATGAGAAACACGCCAGGTCTCCGGGAAGGATTTTGGCTATGAAATCTTCCCGCCGCAGCCCGCCGCCATTGCCAGAATACCATCTGCCGCCGCGTCAGGTGCAGCATACCCGGCCGCCGCACCATCCGGCCAGACGCAATCCGCCGCTTGGGCTGGTGATTGCCCTCGATATTGTCCTTCTCGGGCTGGGCTTGATCATCTTTGCCCTGTTTCACCATGTTCTACCCCGGGACACCGGCAATACCGGCCAGGTGCTGCCCGGTTCAACAACAACCGTATCTTCCCTTTCCACCACTTCCACCATAGTCACTTCTCCAAGCGGTTCTACAACGGGCGAATCATCGACGCCGGCAACGGAAACAACCGCCGCCGTGACGACAGCAACGACAGCCCGCGGTGCCTGGGGCGCAAGGTTTGCCGATAAATTTACCGACGGCGGGATTGAACAAACCGAATCTTCCTACCGCAGCTCCAACATCTCAATCGTCATCGAGAAGGTTCAGGCCAACGAAATCACCTATTATCTGGCGGATATTTATCTGCGGGATATCCAGTATTTCCGGACGGCTTTCGCCGGCGGCAGCTACGCGCCCGGGCGGACGGCTGAAGTCCTGGACATGGCGGTGGAAAACAACGCCATCCTGGCGATTACCGGCGATTACTATGGTATCCGGGACAGCGGGATCGTCATCCGCAACGGCGTGCTTTACCGGGAATCGCTTTTTGCGGACGTCCTGGTCATGAATAATGACGGCAGCATGGAGACCTTTGCCCCTTCCGAGTTCGATGTGGCGGCTGTGAAGGCCAACGGCGCCTGGCAGGCCTGGTCTTTCGGCCCGATGCTGCTCGATGGCGGCCAGCCGATGACCACTTTCAACAGCAATGTCACCGGACCGAATCCGCGCAGCGCCATCGGTTATTACGAGCCCGGACATTACTGCTTCCTGGTCGTCGACGGCCGGCAGCCCGGCTATTCGGTCGGTATGTCGATGAAGCAGATGTCGCAGCTTTTTTACGACCTGGGCTGCCAGGCTGCCTACAATCTGGACGGCGGGCAATCCGCGACCATGACGTTTTCGGACGGGATTGCCGATCAGCCTTACAAAGGCGGCCGCCAGGTCAGCGACATCGTCTACATCGGCGAATGAGCCGCCGGCAGGGCTGCGAGCGGCCGCAACGTCCACAGGTGAACCATGAACGAACAGAAAGGTCTGAGGATATGCTGAAAAGGATTTTACCTCATTTAATGCTAGTCATCTCGGTCATGATGCTGACTTTTCTGGTCATCGATTATTACAACAGCGCCATGCATTTCATCGGCAACCGCATATTCAATATCCTGCTGCTGTTCTATAGCCTGATGGTGATCGTTGGCTCCGTTTTCCTGATCGCCGGCAACCGGCGCGGCAAATAGCCGGCCGGATCCGGAGCCGCATGATCCGGATTGCAACGGGCTTGCGCCGGCTTCATCCCTTTTTTGTTGGCCAATCAGCAAATTGATTTCTTTATGCAATTTGATGAATAAAGGCAGGGCAATCAAAAGCGACAAAACATCCGCGGCCGCCTGGGCGCCGGCCAGGCCGTCGACTCCGAACAATCGCGGCAGCAAGACAATCATCGGGATGAAACACAGGCCGGAACGGGCGATGCTGAGAATGGCCGCTCCCCTGGCCTTGCCCAGTCCGGCGTAGCTCATGTTGACAACGATGACCCAGGCGTGGATCGGCATGACGTAACATTGCAGGCGAATGCAAAGCTTGCCGATCACCAGCATTTCCGCGTCGGCAGTCGTGAAAAGCTGCATGATCGGGCCGGCATAGACGATGATGATCAGGCTGAGCACTGTGATTCCAAGTGTGCCAACGATCGAGGAAAACCAGAAAGCCTTCTTGACGCGGTCATACCGCCGGGCGCCCCAATTGAAACCGGCGACCGGCTGATAGCCCTGGCCGAAACCCAGGACCGCCGCGGTCGGAAACATCATGATCCGGTTGGCGACTGAGATGGCGGCCAGTGCGGAGTCGGAAAACAAACCGGCCATATTGTTCATGACCAGGGTCGACAAGGCGGTAAGCCCCGTGCGCATGGCTGTCGGGAAGCCCATTTTGACGACTTCGCTGACGATGTCGCGGGAGAATCTGATATTGCGGAAGCTCAAGTGGAGCAGGCTGCGGCGGCGGATGTAGGGTATGATTAAAATGATGAAGCTGACCAGTTTGGAGATCGCCGTGGCGGCGGAAGCGCCTTTGACCCCCCAGCCGAAAGTGATAATGAATAATGGATCGAGGCCGATATTCAGGATCGCCCCGGATATCATGCCGGTCATCGAATAGACGGCGCTGCCTTCCGAGCGCAGGCATTGGTTCATGACGAAATTCGCCGTCATGAACGGGGCGGCAAGCAGGACATATCCAGCATAGTCTTTGGCATATTGAACAACGTCGTCCTTGGCGCCCAGCGCGGCAACCAGCGGATCCAGAAACAGCAAGCCCGCCGCTGTCGCCAGCAAACCGGTCATGATCGCGGCGAAAAACGAAGTCGACAGGACCTGTGATGCTTTGGCATCCTCTTTGGCGCCAAGCAGCCGGGCAATATAGCTGTTGGCGCCGACCGCCAGAAACGAGCCGAAAGTCATGATCAGGTTGTCCAGAGAGAAATTGACCCCGACAGCAGCGGTGGCGGCAGTACCCAGGGAGCTCACGAAATAAGTGTCCGCCAGACTATAGATGGTCGTGATCAGCATGCTGATGATGGTTGGAACCGCCATTCTGGGAACAATGCGGTGAATTGGCGCATTCAGTAAATATTCCCGCCGGTTTTCTTTCGATGTCGGTCGGCCAGAAGACAAATCAAGCTCTCCTCTCGGGATTCACCGGCAAATGATTGCCCTGAAACAGCGGCGACTCTTTCATGCGGACGACCAAGGGGATTTGGGCTGCCGCAAGAACAATCAGGAACAGCATCGGCCACAAAATCGACTCAGTCCACAGGCTGATCCGGCCAAACAGATAGATCATCACGACTCCGGATATCTGGCCCATCAGCATGATCAGGCCAAAGGACGCCCCCTCCTGCACCGGGTAGGCCACTTCGGCGCCGTGCTGAAAGAGAATCGGGGCCAGGCCCATGATCAGGAAACCGAGCAGGGCCGCAACCGCCAGGAGCAGGGGATAGCTCGTCAGGAAAGTCAGGCCGGCGCAAAGCAGCCCCATTAAAGAGATTCCGATGATGAAAAACGGAATCCGGCGGTGTTTTTTATCCGACAGGAGCGGCAGGACAACGGCGCCGATAATGCCGCTGATGACAAATGCCGCGCCGATAAAGCCGGCGTCCGCCGAGGATATGTCCCTGGGTTTGAAGATCTGCTCGATCATGGTGATGATTGTATTGAAAATACCCATGGATATGAAGCTGATAATCAGGACATATAAAAAATTCCTGTTGAGAAAAAGCCGGCCCATGCTCAGGAGGCCCATCGATTCGGCAGGTGCTGCCGGTCCCGGCGGCGTAACCGGTTTCTCCCGGGTAAAAAAGATGGCCAGCAGGGCGGAAACCAGCGCAATCGCCGCATATACCCCGAGCAGCAGCCGCATGTCATATTGTTCGGCCAGCCAGGGCGACACGATCATCGGAACGATGAAACCGATATACTGGGCCATGACCAGGATCCCGGAAGCGGTTGACCGTTCCGCAGGCGGAAACCAGTTGGCCGGGACTTTGGTCGAGATGTTGACCAGAAACGGCTGGGCGGCCGCGATCAAGAACTGGGCGGCGAGAACGGCCGTGAAGCTGCCGGCAAAAGCGAATCTGGCGATCCCGAAAACAGCCGTCACCAGGCTCCCGATGATCAAGGACGCCCGGTAACCGAAACGCTCGATCACCCAGGATGCCGGCAGGGTAAAAATAAGGTACATCAGCATATAGCTCATGGCAAAGAGATCAATGCTTTGGGCGGATGTATGAAAATAATCCTGGGCATAGCTGGCTATCGGCGCAAAGGTCAGCCAGAATATTTCGCTGGATACGATGATCGGCACGATCAGAAAAAGGATCCCCCAACGGAAAGGATCGCTGCGGTAAACCGCATTCTGGTTTCCGGGCTCGGATTTAATATCCATATCCAATCCTCCTGCTATTCTGTTCCAGCATATCATATTTTCCGCCAAAGTACTTTACAAGCCCGGCTGAACACGGCTACACTGAGATACGGAAAACCGCGGCGTAATCCGGTGCGAATCAGCTAAGATACAGAATATGGGGTTGCTTCATGGGTATTTACCAGGAACTCGGACTCAAAACGATCATCAATGCCAGCGACACCTACACCCGAATCGGCGGGTCGCGCATGAGCGACGGCGTCCTGGCGGCGATGTGCGAAGCAGGCCAAAGCTTTGTCGACCTGGTCGAACTGGCGCAGAAAGCCTGCCAGGCCATCGCCAGGATGACGCAAAACGAATCGGCATTCATATCCAGCGGCGCCGGCGCCTGCCTGGTCCTGACTGCAGCTGCCCTGATAACGCGGGGCGATCCGTACCTCGAGCGGGAGTTGCCGGATGCCTCGCGCTGTGCTAAAAATGAAATTATTATTTTTGCGGCCCAAACCGCGGAATCCATGCCCGGTTACTGGCAGCTGCTCGGAAAATCCGGCGCCAGCCTGGTTAAAATTAAATCGTCCCTGAAAAGTCTCCGGGACGCCATAACCGGCAAGACCGCCGGCATTTACTATTTTCTCGGCGACCGATATGAAACCGGTTTGCCGCCGCTGCCGGATATCATCCGGGCCGCCCATGAGCGGGAGGTTCCGCTGATCATCGACGCCGCCGCCCAATTGCCGCCCAAGTCGAATTTATGGCACTACACCCGGGATCTGGGCGCCGACGGGATCATCTTCAGCGGCGGCAAGTATCTCATGGGTCCGCAGAGCACGGGGCTGTTCCTCGGCAAAGAGGAAATCGCCCGCCGCTGCTATGCCTTGTCCAATCCGAACATCATAATCGGACGCCCTTATAAAGTCGGCAAGGAAGAATACGCCGCGATCTATACGGCGGTAAAAGAATTTGTCGCTGCTGATGAAGACCAGGTCCGGTCTTGCCAGAACAAGCACCTGGATGTGATCGAACAAGGGATCGGGCAATGTCCCGGCATCGTCATCAGCAGGGTGCAGCACGGGCGCGTCGGACAAGATGCGCCGATGCTGGTCATTGATTTGACCAATGGCAAAACCGCCCGGGACTGCGCGGATTTCTTGTCCAGGCAATGTGATCCGGCCATCGACATCGGTTATGAAAAGGACGTCCAGCCCGGGCAGGAAAATCGGGTGCTGATCAACTCGATCAACCTCCGGGAAAATGAACTATATCCGATCATCCGGTCCCTCAAGCGTTTTTGCGAGCTATGATAAGTAATAGTTTTTGATTGGGAGGGTTGCCTGTGCTCAACGGTTTGTCGGTCAATGCCTATAATTCCGCCAGCAATTGCTTTTATCCGGCGGTCATCCGAAAATCGGGAAATCAATATGTCCTTGCCGAAGCCGAAGCCGCTGCCCGAAAGCCGGACTATTACCTGACTCCCGGCTGGATCGACCTGCATACCCATATATTCGACGGATTCGGAGTGTTTGGCATCAATGCCGATGAAATCGGCTGGCAAACCGGAGTCTGCCTGGTCGTTGACGCCGGAACAGTCGGTGAATACACACTGCCCGGCTTCCGGAAATATGTCGAGCCGACGATCCGGACGAATTTCCGGCTTTTTCTATGCATCAGCCCGGCCGGCATCCTGAACAACATCGAAAACCGGGTCATGGAATGTTTTAATCTGGAAAGTACCGTCAATGCCGTCAAGCAGAACCGGGATATCATCTGCGGCATCAAAGTCCGCATCGGCAAGGAAGTTTCCGGCCCGGAAGGCATCGAACCGCTGCGGCTGGCCAGCCAGGCGGCCCGGCTGACCGGCTTGCCCCTGATGGTCCATATCGGGGCCAATCCACCCTATCTGACCGATGTCGAGCCCTTTCTGGCCAAGGGCGACATCCTGACCCATTGCTTCAACGGCCGCGGCGGCGACGGCTGGAATCCGGACGGAACTCCGGCCGCCGCCATGAGAAAGCTGCTGGACCGCGGCGTTATTCTCGATGTCGGACATGGCGGCGGCAGTTTCTCCTTCGCGGTCTGTGCCAAAGCCCTGCGCCACGGATTGCCGAAGTTCAATATCAGCACGGATCTGCATGCCTTCTCCCGGGGCGGTTGTGTCGTCAATATGGCGACGACGCTGACAAAAATGCTGGGGCTTGCCCTGCCGCTCGAAGATGTCATCTATGGCGTCACCGCCTTGCCGGCGCAGATTCTGCAGCTGCAGAACTGGTGCGACCTGTCAGTACTCAATAACGCGACGCTCTTCCGGATCCGGCGCCAACCTGGAGCCTTTCCGGACAGCCAGGGTGAACTTCTGTCCGTTGACCGCGTCGTCGCAACCGCCGGCGTTTTCCTGAACGGCGGGTTTCATCTCCTGGACTGACCGTGCTTTTATAGGGGAGGTGTTACCATCAATCAAATCAGAAGCTTGCTGAAGAATGTTGAAATCCCGTCAGTCTGTGAAGTCCGGCAGCGGTTTCCCGACGCCAGGCTGGAAAATCCCCAAGCCGCCCTGGTCGCCCAGCTGGGCGCCAATCTGCCCGCCAGCCTGATCCTGGACGGCAAGCGGATCGCTATAACTTGCGGCAGCCGTGGAATTGACCAGTATCCCTCCATTGTCCGGACGATCGTTGATTTTTTCCGCTCCCGGGGCGCCAGGCCTTTCCTGGTTCCGGCCATGGGCAGCCACGGCGGCGCAACCGCTGATGGCCAGGCCCGTTTGCTGACTGAACTGGGCATCAGCGAAGACACAGTTGGCGCGCCGGTCCTGTCCTCGATGGAAACCGTGGAGATCGGCCGGACCGTCGCCGGTTTACCGGTCCTGATCGACCGCTGCGCCTGCGAAGCGGACGGTATCCTGCTGCTGAACCGCATCAAGCCGCACACCTCGTTTCGCGGCCCCTATGAAAGCGGGCTTTTAAAGATGCTGGCGATCGGCCTGGCCAAGCAGGCCGGGGCGGAAATGACCCACCTCCTGCGCTACGAGCACATGGCGCAAAATATCGTTTCTGTCGGCCAGATCGCCCTCGCCCGGCTTAAGATCATCGGCGGGGTGGCGACTCTGGAAAACGGTTACGGCCGGGTCGCGGAAATCCATGTCCTGCGGCCGGAGGAGATTCTCGACCGCGAGCCGGTTCTCCTGCAGCGGGCCTGGACGCTGATGCCGCGGATCNNAGACACCAACATTGTCGGCCGCTTCCACACCCAGGCGGCTACCGGAGGGCCGCATACCATCAAACTGGGATTGCTCAGCCTCTCCGCCCGCTCCGGCGGCAATGCCAACGGCATGGGTCTGGCGGATTTTGTCACGCGCAGGCTGGCCGACCAAATCGACTATGCCGCCACATACATCAACACGCTGACGTCCACCGAACCGAACAGTTCCCGTTTGCCGATGGTCCTGCGCGACGACCGGCTGGTTTTCCAGGCTTGCTGCAAGCTCTGCGGCCAGTTGGATCCAGCCAAGATCCGCCTGGTCATTATCAAAAACACCAAACAGCTGGAGGAAATATACATGAGCCGGGCGGCGGTGGCAGCGGTCCGCAGCGCTGCCTGCCTGGATCTTCCGGAAGCGGATCGGCCTGAATCGGACGGTCAATATCTGCCGGTGCCCTTTGACGCGGCGGGCAGCCTGACCTTGTTTCCGGATCATTTACCGACGAGGCAACCGGAATGAATCTTGTGCGACCGACAACCTTTGTGCGACCGATGACCGAAGATTTTGCTGAATATCTGCGCGACGAATCACGCTCGGTCGGCCACGCCGACAGCATTTCCTTTCCCCGCACTGAAGACGAGATCCGTTTGATTATCCGCGACCAGTATGAGCGCGGCTGCCGGATCACGGTCCAGGGGGCGCGGACCGGCCTGACCGCGGCCGCCGTTCCCTGCGGCGGCCACATTTTGAATCTGACGCGCTGCAATCGGGTCGCCGGCCTTAGGATCAACAGCGAAGGGCGCTTCTGCCTGCGCGTAGGCCCCGGCCTGGCACTGACGCAGCTGCGCAAGCAAATCGAAGACCGGCGTTTCAACACCGACGGCTGGAACGAGGAATCCCTGCAGGCTTACGCCGCTTTCCGGCAGGCGCCCCGGCACTTCTTCCCGACCGATCCGACGGAGAGCACGGCCAGCCTGGGCGGCATGGCGGCCTGCAATGCCTCGGGCGCGCGAAGTTTCCTCTACGGACCGATGCGCCGCCATATCACGGGTCTGCGCATTGTCCTCGGCGACGGCCAGACCCTGGCCTTGCGGCGCGGCGAGCTGACTGCCCGGGGCCGGGTTCTCGATCTGGAGACCGAGCAGTGCCGGCGGATCACCCTCCGGCTGCCCTCTTACCAGCTGCCGGACACCAAATCGGCAGCCGGCTATCATGCCGCGGACAATATGGATGCCATCGACCTGTTCATCGGCTCNNCGGACGGGACACTCGGCGTCATCTCCGAGTTGGAACTGGAACTGCTGCCCCTGCCGCCGGTTGTCTGGGGTGTAACTTTTTTCTTCCAACAGGAAACCGCCGCCCTGGATTTTGTCATCGCTATACGGGATCTGCGCAGCGAATCGCTCGCTGCCCTGGAATATTTCGACGAGCAGGTCCTGATGCTCCTGCGCCGCCAGAAGCTGGAAAATCCGGCTTTCGCCCAGCTGCCTTTCCCGGAGGAAGCGTTCCGGTGCGCGGTCTATACCGAGCTGCAGGGTCAGGATGAGGACCAGGCCGTCCGGCTGCTGTTCCGGCTTGGCGGCCTGATGCGCCAGGCGGGCGGCTGCGAACAGGACACCTGGGTGGCGCGCACGGCTTTTGACCAGGATAAGCTGATTTTTTTCCGCCATGCAGCGCCGGAATGCGTCAACATGATCATCGACCAGCGCCGGCGAAGCTGCCCGGCCATCACCAAACTGGGCACCGATATGTCGGTTCCGGATTGGCACCTGCGCGAAGCGTTGGCGATGTACCGGCAGGATCTGCAGGCATGCGGCCTGGAGTATGCGATCTGGGGCCACATCGGCGACAACCACCTCCATGTCAACATCCTGCCGCGGCAGGAAGAGGATTATCGACTCGGCAAAGCCCTGTACCGCGAATGGGCCGCCCGGGTCGTGCAAATGGGCGGTTCCGTGGCGGCCGAGCATGGCATCGGCAAGCTGAAAGCCGATTTTCTGGCCCTGATGTACGGACCGGAGCATATGGCTGAGATGGCCGAACTGAAGCGGATCCTGGATCCCAAGGGATTGCTGGGAACCGGCAACCTCTTTGCCGACGGAGGAAACGGGACATGAGAATTGTGGTTTGCATCAAGCAGGTGCCCGGTGCCAGCAAAGTTGACATGGATCCGGTAACCCGGACCATGATCCGGGACGCGCGCCGTTCGGTGATCAATCCCTATGATTCGCCGGCGGTCGAGCTGGCCGTACGCATCAAGGAAACGAGGCAAAAGGAAGACACGGAAACCACGGAAACCATCGCCCTGAGCATGGGCATTCCCGGCGCCGGCGAACTGCTCCGGGATGCTGTCGCCCGAGGCCTCGACCGTTCGGTCCTGATCACAGACCGCGCCTTTGCCGGCGCCGACACGCTGGCCACTTCCTATACCCTGTCCATGGCCATCAGGAAACTGGGCGGCGCCGATTTGATCCTTTGCGGCAAGATGGCCATCGACGGCGACACCGCCCAGACCGGGCCCGAACTGGCCGAGCGTCTGGATCTGCCCCACGTGACCGACGTCTGCGCGATTCTATCCCTGACCGCCGAGTCCATCACCGTACGCCGCCATCTGGCCGGCGGCAGCCAGGTCATGCGGGTCCGGCTGCCCGCCCTGCTGACGGTCGCCAAAGACGCCGCCGCGCCGCACATGCCCTCAATCGCCGGGATTCGCCGCGCGATGACAGCGTCGCACCAGATCTGGCACACGACCGATCTGGACGCCGACCCCGCCAGGATCGGCCTCGGCGGTTCGCCGACCCAGGTGGTGCGGGCTTTCACACCGGAAAGGCGGAAAACATCCGTGGAAATTACCGGTGAAGCCGGCGAACAAGCCGCCGCTTTAACGACAGTCATTCGAAAAATATCCGGAGGTCCTGCCAATGGCTGATCTGAACATTAATGCCGAAACAAATACCGCAGCATACCGCGGTATCTGGGTTTTTGCCGAACAGCAGGAAAACCGGATCCACCCCGCAGCTTTCGAGCTGCTCGGTAAGGGGCGCGAACTGGCCGATGCCCGGCGCTGCCCCTTGACCGCCCTTTTGTTTGGCGCGGCCGTGGCCGGTCAGACTGACGGTCTGATCACCGCCGGCGCTGACGAAGTCTTGCTTTGCGAGCATGAAAGTCTGGCGGACAACCTTGATGATCCTTATACCGACCTGATCACCGCTTTGGTCAGCCAAAGGAAGCCGGAAATCCTGCTCCTGGGAGCGACCGACTTCGGGCGTTCGCTGGCGCCGCGCGTCTCCGCCCGCCTGAAAACCGGACTCACCGCCGACTGTACCGAATTAGGCATCGACGCGGCGAGCGGGTTGCTGCAACAGACGCGCCCGGCTTTCGGCGGCAATCTGATGGCTACAATCCTGACCGCCAGGCATCGCCCGCAGATGGCGACCGTCCGCCCAGGTGTTTTCACCGCCGCCCGGCAGGACCCGCAGCGTCGCGGATGCGTCATCCCGGTCAGCCCGCCGCAATTCCAGGACCGGATTACGCTCCTGAGCCAGGAATTGGCCGGCCCGAAAGCCGGCATCGCGGACGCAGAGATCATCGTCTCGGCCGGACGCGGCATCGGTGCGCAGAAAAACCTGGTTCTGGTGAAAAAACTAGCTGACCTGCTTGGCGGATCCTATGGCGTTTCCCGGCCGCTGGTC
Organism: Clostridiales bacterium; assembly: GCA_003532195.1. Taxonomy (GTDB): domain Bacteria; phylum Bacillota; class Clostridia; order Saccharofermentanales; family UBA5734; genus UBA8949. The sequence continues at coordinate 110 of DOFA01000119.1, read as the reverse complement.
GACATGGGCTGGAGCGACGGCAACCACCAGATCGGACAAACCGGCCAGGCCGTATCGCCCCGCCTGCTGATCGCCTGCGGCATTTCCGGCGCCATCCAGCATCTGGCCGG
>DOFA01000060.1 GCA_003532195.1 Clostridiales bacterium | reverse complement strand
GATTTCTGCCAGATCCAGTATAATTTTCTGGACGAGCGCCACCAGGCGGGAACCGAAGGGCTGAAATACGCCGCGCAAAAAGGAATGGCCGTTGTCATCATGGAGCCGCTGAAAGGCGGTCGCCTGGCCAAAACGCCGCCCGCGCCGGTTCGGGAGATCTGGGAGCGGGCCGGGACGGAAAGGACTCCTGCCGAATGGGGCTTGCGCTGGGTCTGGAATCATCCGGAGGTTGCAACCGTCCTGAGCGGCATGAATGAATGGAGCCAGGTTGAAGAAAACATCAGGATTGCCGAGGGTGCCTTGCCCGGCTCGCTGTCTGAAGGAGACCTGGGACTGATTGATCTGGCGAAGATAAAATACAGGGAGCTGGTCAAGGTGCCCTGCACTTCCTGCGGCTACTGCCTGCCGTGTCCTGTCGGCGTTAGCATCCCGGTGAATTTCACGCTTTACAACCAGGCGTCCATGTATGATGAATATGTCGAGCAAGCCGATATCTACAACAAAAGCCTGACGGCGGAACAAAGAGCTTCGGCCTGCGTCAAGTGCGGCAAATGCGAAACCCTGTGCCCGCAGCATCTGGAGATCCGGAAATATCTGGATGAAATTGCCGGGGTGTTCGGAAGATAAGCAGAGACAAAAGGCCCCATCCGGCTAACGGAAAACGGGAATCTCCAACTAACGGAAAAATGATACCGGGAAGATGACATGATCTTCCTTGGGCGCCAGGTCGGACAGGCGGGTGTCCTTGAGCATCAGGCCGCGCTGGATGACGAAGTGGCCGTAGCGGGTCCGCAGATCCTCCACGGTGCGCTCCAGCGCCTCCTGGCGGCGTGACTCGCGGTCCCAGAGCGAGATCTGGCGGTGTTCGGCCGCCGTCACCAGATCCGCGCCGCGGATGCCGACGCTGCGGATGCCCATCTCCCAGACATAATTCTCCCGGAACAGGTCCATCGCCACGCGGGTCAGGCAGGAGGCCAGGCAGGTCGGCTCGGCCAGTTTGCGCTGCCGTTCGAAAGAGCGGAGTTGCCGGTCGCGGATCGAGATCTGGACCGTCCGGCAGAGAAAGCCCAGCTCGCGCAGCCGCGCGGCCACCGCCTCGGCCAGGATGAAGAAAGTCATGCGCACATCGGTCTCGTTGAGCAGGTCGCGCGGCGTGGTCGTGCTGTGCCCGATCGATTGGATGTCGCAGGAAGTGCCGGATCGCGCCACCGGCGAGTAATCCTGGCCGTTGGCGAAACTCCAGAGCACCTCGCCCCACTTGCCGAGCATGGAGCGCAGGAACAGCGGATCGGCGCGGGCGATATGCCCGATCGTGGTCAGGGAGATCCGCTTGAGCTTGCCCCAGGTGGCCGGCCCGATGTAAAGCAGCTCCCGCGCCGGCAGCGGCCAGATGGTCTGCTGATAATCGTCAGGGCTGATGACGACGGTGGCGTCCGGCTTTTTCAGGTCGCTGCCCAGCTTGGCGAAAATCTTGTTGAAGCTGACTCCGACGGAGGCGGTCAGGCCCAGTTCCGAGCGGATCCGCTGCCGGATGTCGTCGGCGATCTGCCGGCCGCCGCCGATGATGCCGGAGCCGGTCACGTCCAGCCAGGCCTCGTCCAGGCCGAACGGTTCGACCTGGTCGGTGTAGTCGGCATAGATGGCGCGCGCGGCCCGGGCGAAACGCAGGTACTGCGGATAGTCCGCCTTGACCGCCACCAGGCCGGGGCATTTGTTCCGCGCCTGCCAGACCGCCTCGCCGGTGATGATGCCGGCCCGCTTGGCCAGATAATTCTTGGCCAGCACGATGCCATGCCGTAGTTCGGGGTCGCCGCAGACGATGACCGGCTTGTCCCGCAGCTCCGGATGATACAGGCATTCGACGCTGGCATAGAAATTATTCATGTCGCTGTGCAGGACCGTCCGCAAGATCGCGCCCCCTTAAATAGAACGAATGTTCTATTATTATAGCGCGTCCGCAGGAAAAATCAACCCCGGGAGTTCGTACAGACTGCGGATGACATAGTCACAGGCGACGCAGCGGTCGTTCGGCCGGCCGGCCGGATTGTACCAGCAGGTGGCGATGCCGAAATCCGCGCCGCCGGCAATATCGGCGTCGAGATTGTCGCCGACTATGATCGTCCGGCTCTTTTCCCGCTGTCCGCAGAGACGCAGGGCATATTCAAAAAAACCGGCATGGGGTTTGGCGAATCCGGCATCTTCCGAAACAATAATCTGGCGGATGTAAGGCCTGATTGCCGACTGGGCCAGGCGGCTTTTCTGCGTGCCGGAAACGCCGTTGGTGGCGATAGCCAGGAAACAGGATCCGGCAAGCCGGCGGCAGACTTCCAGCGCGCCGTCCAGCAGCTGGCTGCCGGCTGCCAGCTGCTCCAGATAATAGTTGTTGCAGGCCGCCGCGTCGGCAGCCAAACCATATTGATCCAGCAGACGCCGGAAACGGGCGGTCAGCAACTCGGGCTTGCCGATCTTTCCTTGATCGAAGTCCTGCCAGAGCCGACGGTTGATCGTGCGGTAGCTATCGCGGACCTCCGCGTCATAGGAAAAGCCATAATGGGCAAAGGTCCGGCCCAGGGCAAAGTCCTCCGCCCGGTCGAAATCGAATAAGGTACCGTCGGCGTCCAGTAAAATTAAATCGAATTTATTCACCTGCAACTCCTGTCTCGGCCTGTCTTATCTTATCCTGTCTTGCCTTGATAAGTTTTCCTTGCCCCGGCCATCCTGCCCGCCTCGCCCGGCTAACCGCAAAGCGCGCGCACCAGCGGCGGCTCGGGGATGTCCAGCAGCAGTTCGGCTTTAGCCCGCGGGTCGAGCCAGGTGCGGATATAGCTTTTCGGCAGGATCACCGGCATGCGGTCGTGCAGCTCGGCGACGGCCGGGCCGGCGGGCATGGTCAGGATGACGAAGCTTTCCTGGCTGCCGCCGCCGGCGACCGGGAAAAGGCTGTAAATACCTGCCATATAGGAGACCTGACCGGCCAGCGCAAAGAAATATTTATCGCGTTGGCCCGGCTGGCGGTGATCCCACTCATAAAAGCCGGAGGCCGGCACGACCAGCCGCCGCGTCAGGAAAGCCTCGCGGAACATCCTCTTTTCCAGAACCGTTTCGCAGCGGGCATTGATGATCACCCCGGAGGGCTTGTCCCAGCGCGGGAATCCCCATTTCATGACGTCCAGCCTGACCTGGCCGCCCGCATCCCGCAGAACCGGCGCTGTCTGGGTCGGCGCGATTTCTCCGGCCGAAACCAGGCCGGCCCGGCCGACATAATTTTTATTGACCTGGTTGATGATTTCCCGCATCTCCAGGATCGCTTCCTCTTCCAGGATGGCATACCGGCCGCACATCAATCATCACGCTCCCGCAAAAAATCCGGACACCTTGATTATACATCGATTCGACCGCGCAGGATGCAGCGATCGACATTCGCTGATCGGAAAACAGACAGAATTGATTTCATTTCCTGATCCTATTTGCACCTGGACCTGAAAAACCAGATAGGCAAAAGCTGTAACCTATGCTACAATATCAAAGGTTCCGTATGTCAGCAACTGCGAACACCACCTTGCCTTGACGAACGTTTTTACGTTCCGAGCCGATCCAGAAGAACAGCTTAGCAGGAATAAAAGGATTGAATGACAGCCGTACTTCCCTTTGCGGGAAGCCGTTGCGTTTCCAGGAGGTGCTTTTGATGGAAGGGGCCTGCGATTGTTCCAATCAACCGGTCAATGACCAGGAACGTTTTGATTTGCTGCGTCAGGTGATTCTGGATTATGAAAAGAAAGAAAGCAATCTGATCCAGATTCTGCACATGGCACAGGCGATCTTCGACTATCTGCCGGAGAATGTCCTGAAATTCATCGGGACCGAGATGAATATGCCAATGTCCGCAATTTATGCTGTCGTATCCTTTTATTCCTATTTTACAACCCAGCCCAAGGGACGGCATACCATCCAGGTCTGCATGGGTACCGCCTGTTATGTCCGCGGCGGCAAAAAAGTGCTGGATGGCCTGAAGGAAACGCTGAAAATCGATGTCGGCCAGACGACCCCCGATCGGCGGTTTTCGCTGGAAGTCAAGCGCTGCATTGGTTCCTGCAGCCTGGCGCCGGCCGTGTCGATCGACAATGTCGTGCATAAGCGGGTGAATCCCAACAAGCTGCAGGATATACTCAGCAAGTACGATTGAGGGGGTAACAAGGATGAACAGACAGAATATCAGCGTTAAATCGGCGGCGGACCTGGAAATTATCAAGACCCGTTACCGCCTCAGCCAAAGAAAATATCGTTATAGCGTCCAGATCTGCGCCGGCGCCGGCTGTATCTCCTGCGACTGCGTCAGCGTTCGGAACGCGCTGGTTGAGGAATTGTTCAAGGCCGGACTGACCGACGAGGTCCAGATCAAGATGACCGGCTGCATGGGCAACTGTGATGTCGGCCCGGCGATGATTGTCAAGCCCGGCGGCATTTTCTACTGCAAATTGAAGCCGGAAGATATGCAGCAGATTGTCAGGCAGCACCTGGTCGGCAATGAAGTGGTCGAACGGCTCTGCTATACGGACCGCCGGACCAGCAAAAAAATCCTCCATCTGGATGATATCAGCTTTTTTAACCGGCAGCAGAAAATTGTCCTGAATAACTGCGGCAAGATCGATTTTGACAGCCTGGATGAATATATCGCCAACAACGGCTATGCCGCTCTACATAAAGTCCTCAAGGAGATGACTCCGGAGCAGTTGGTCGAGGAGATCAAAAAATCCGGATTGCGCGGCCGGGGCGGCGGCGGTTTTCCGACCGGCCTGAAATGGGCGCTGGCCCGCAAATCGGTCAGTGACCAGAAATACATCATCTGTAACGCTGACGAAGGCGACCCCGGGGCGTTTATGGACCGGAGCCTCTTGGAAGGCGATCCGTTCCTGGTGATCGAAGGCATGACGATCGGCGGTTATGCGATCGGCGCCACCGTTGGCTTCGTCTATGTGCGGGCTGAGTATCCGCTGGCGATCGAAAGGCTGACCAACGCGATCAAAAAGGCCCGTGATACCGGTCTTTTAGGCAAGAACCTGTTCGATTCCGGATTTGATTTCGACATCGAGATCCGTATCGGCGCCGGCGCCTTCGTTTGCGGCGAAGAGACCGCTCTGATGAATTCCGTCGAGGGCCAGCGCGGCGAACCGCGGCAGAAACCGCCGTTCCCGTCCGAAAAAGGCCTGTTCGACAAGCCGACCGTGATCAACAATGTCGAAACCTTCGGCAACATCGCGCCGATCATCCTGCGCGGCAGCGAATGGTTCTCGTCGATCGGCACCGAGAAAAGCAAAGGAACCAAGGTTTTCGCCCTGGCCGGCGATGTCAACAACACCGGCATCGTCGAAGTGCCGATGGGCATCACGCTGGGCGAAATTATCTTCGATATCGGCGGCGGCATACCGAAAGGCAAGAAATTTAAGGTAGCCCAGACCGGCGGACCTTCCGGCGGCTGCCTGACCCCGGCCCATCTGAACACCCAGGTTGATTACCAGTCGCTGGTTGAACTGGGCGCGATCATGGGCTCCGGCGGCCTGATCTGCATGGATGAGGACACCTGCATGGTCGACGTCGCCCGCTTCTTCATGGAATTTGTCCAGGAAGAATCCTGCGGCAAATGCGTCGCCTGCCGCATCGGCACCCGGCGCATGCTGGACATTCTCGAGCGCATTACCCGCGGCGAAGGCCAGGAGGGCGACGTCGAAAAGCTGATCGAGCTGGGACAGGCCGTCAAGGATACCGCGCTGTGCGGACTTGGCCAGACCGCGCCGAATCCGGTGCTAAGCACGATCAAATATTTCCGGCATGAATATGACGAGCATATCCGCCATAAATACTGCCGTGCCGGCGTCTGCTCCGAGCTTTTCCTGTCTCCTTGCGAGAATGCCTGCCCAGCCAGCGTCAATGTTCCGGGATATATCGCCCTGATTGCCGCCGGCCGGCCGGTCGACGCCTACAACCTGATCCGCCAGGAAAACCCGTTCCCGTCGATTTGCGGCCGGGTTTGCACGCATCCTTGCGAAAGCCGCTGCCGGCGCGCCCAATTGGACGAGCCGCTGGCGATCTGCGACCTGAAGCGCTATGCCGCCGATGAAGCCCTGAAGAGCGACAAGCCGATTGTCGACCTGGTCTTCCCCAAGAAGGGCAAATCGGTCGGGATTATCGGCGCCGGGCCTTCCGGCCTGACCTGCGCCTACTACCTGGGACGGCTGGGTTATGATGTGTCGGTCTATGAATCTCACGGTGTCGCGGGCGGCATGCTGGCTTACGGCATACCCGAATACCGGCTGCCCAAGGCAATTCTCGAGAAGGAAATCAATACGATCCGCAACATCGGCATCCAGATCCTCACTGGAGTGGAAGTCGGCAAGGATGTCAGCTTTGCCGATCTGCGCGCCCGGCACGATGCCATCTATATCGCCACCGGCACCCAGCGGTCCCGCCAGATCGGCGTCGAGGGCGAGAACTTGCCGGGCGTCTACCATGGCCTGGATTTCCTGCGTGACGTCAACCTGGGCAATGCGCCAGACCTGGCAGGCAAGCGGGTCGTGGTAGTCGGCGGCGGCAACGTGGCCATCG
>DOFA01000036.1 GCA_003532195.1 Clostridiales bacterium | reverse complement strand
GACCTATCATGTGTTTGACATGATGAAGGAACATCAGAATGCGGAATGCATCCGGACGATTTGCGCATCCGAAATCCATAACGGTATCCAGCAGGTGACGGCATCGGCGTCGGTCAAAGACGGCAAAACGCTGATTACACTGGCTAATTCATCCTATTCCGATCCGGCTGAAGTTGTGGTTGAGCTGCATCACGCCATATTCCCCGGCAGCGCTGAGATGGTAACGCTGGCGGCCGATGATCCGCACGCGCACAACACCTTCGAACAGCCGGATGCGGTTACTTTTTCCCGTACGGTTGTGAATTCGAACGGTGATGAACTGCGCCTCACATTACCGGCTGCATCAGTGGTTTGTCTGCGGTTCTAACTGGTTCCAAGTATTGCAACTATCTGGTTCCAAAATGGATATCCATACAGGTGCGGTTGACGTTTATACAGAACTGCACGGTGACATAACGGATACCGGGTTGGCTCTTAACATATTTGCCAGGGATGGCGCCCTGCTCCATTGTCAGAGCGATATCCCGCAAGCAAATGATCCAAGCTTGCCGGATTACAGCTTGGCATGCTAAAATATGACTATTACCGGATGGCAACCCCGCAGATGATTGTGCGGGGAACGCAAAATCTTTCAGAAGTCGCAGCTATCGCAGTCAGTTTGCCGGAATCGACCGGCTGCCTGACCATTTCCGGTTATACCGCTGGAGAAGAATTAGCAACATACAATTACGGCAACGGCAAGATCGTTCTCAACACTTTCAGGTTGCTGGAGACGCTGGGGGAGAATCCCGTCAGCGACAGGATTCTGCTCAATCTTATCTGCCAGGGCTAAATCAAAAAATAAGGTGATAATGCTGAAGTACTTTCATTGACCCTGTAAAATGATATACGAGGAGAAGCATTATGTTTAACGAGAATATGGTCATTGTCTCCGCCGCGCGGACTGCTATCGGTAAATATGGCGGTTCGCTGAGCCGTTCCAGCGCATCGGAAACGGGCGCCATTGCAATCCGGGAAGCGGTCGCGCGGGCGGGATTAGAGCCGTCCGACATCGATGAAGCCGTCATGGGCTGTGTCGGCACGATTGCTGAAGACGCTTATTGCGCGCGGCTTTGCGCCATAAAAGCCGGATTGCCTGCCGAATCAGCCGCGCTGACGGTTAACCGGCTTTGCGCATCGGGATTGCAGGCCATTATAACGGCAGCCATGGAAATTGACTCAGGCCTTGCGGATATCTGCGTGGCCGGCGGAACGGAGAACATGTCCAATTATCCCTTCTACCTGCGCAAGGCGCGCTGGGGGTACGGGATGGGTCACTCCGAACTGGAGGACGGCTTGATTACAGCTTTGAGCGATCCGTTCAGCCATGAGCACATGGGCGTTACTGCTGAGAATATTGCGGCTAAATATCAGATTTCCCGGCAGCGCCAGGACGAATTTGCCTATAAAAGCCAGGCGAAAACCAAACTAGCGATCGAGAGCGGCCTTTTCAAAGAAGATATCGTGCCGGTCACGATCAAGATCAGCAAAAAAGAAGAAAAGGTATTTACCGAAGACGAATTCCCCCGCTTTGACACCAGCCTGGAAAAGCTGGCGTCGCTGCGCCCTGCCTTCAGGCCGGATGGAAGCGTGACGGCAGGCAATTCCTCCGGCATCAATGACGCGGCGGCGGCCGTGGTCGTCATGAAGCAAGCAAAGGCCCGCGACAGGAGTATCGATCCTCTGGCAATCATCCGGGATGCCGCCGTGGCTGGTGTCGAGCCTTCTCTTATGGGCACCGGGCCGATCCCCGCCGTCAGAAAGCTGCTGGCCAGGACAGGCCTGGACATAGCAGATATCGGGCTTATTGAGCTTAACGAAGCTTTTGCCGCCCAGAGCCTTGCCTGCATCGATGAGCTGGGGCTGGATGAAAACCGCGTCAATGTCAACGGCGGAGCGATTGCCCTGGGTCACCCGATCGGCGCCAGCGGCTGCATCATCACAATCAAATTGATCAGCGAAATGCGGCGGCGCGGCGTCCGGTTCGGCATCAGCACGCTCTGCATCGGTGGAGGCCAGGGCCTGGCAGTATTGTTTGAGCTGCCCTGACAGGATCTGCCCGGAAAAGACCCGCCTGGAAAGGAGACAGAAAATGCCCATAGAAATTGTCATGCCCCATCTGGGAATCACCATGGAGTTCGGCACGATCACGGCTTGGCTGAAACACGAAGGCGATCCGGTGGAAAAAGGGGAAGAGATCGTCGAGTTCGAGACGGACAAGATCAATAATGTCATCGAGTCTCCCGTTTCGGGAACCATCACCCAAATCTTGTTTCCCGAAGGGGAGGAAGTCAAGTGCGGGGTCCCGATTGCCCGGATCAGAGCCAGTGATGAAGCGGAAGCGCCGGCAACGGCGGCGCCAGAGTTACCGGGCATTCCAGCAGCGCTGGATTTGCCGGAAAAGACGGGAAGGCCTGAAACGCCAGCGACGAGCGAATTGCCGCCCGAATGGGCCGGCAGGAAGATCCGTGAAGTCATTCCAATGGTTGGCGCCAGGAAAAAAATCGACCTGCGCATGCGCGAGAGCCTGGCCAGCATTCCGCAGGCCACATCAACCTGCAGGGCCAATGTTTCGGGCTTGCTCGATTACAAACGCAAGAAGGCGGCAGCCGGTGAAGTTTATACATTCACGGATCTGCTGATCAAGGCGGTGGCCATAGCCCTGCAGAAAAATCCGCTGCTCAATGCCGCTCTGATCGAGAACAAGATTTACCTGTTCGAGACCATCAACATCGGCGTGGCCGTCGCCCTGGACAGAAACCTGCTTGTCCCGGTCATCCATGATGTCCAGGACAAAAACCTGGCGCAGATTTCATCTGAACTACGGTCATTTGCCGAACGGGCGAAATCCGGTACGATCACCGGCGGAGAAGTGACCGGAGCCACGTTTACAATCAGCAATCTGGGTCAGTACAATGTCGACTATATGACCCCGATTATCAATCCGCCGGAGGCCGCCATACTGGGCGTCGGCAAATACCGCAAGGAACTCGTCTATAATCAAAGCCGGCAGGAATTCGAACCGGCCGATATGCTGCCGCTCAGCCTGACCATTAACCATGCGATCATTGACGGCGCGCCGGCAGCGCAGTTTTTGGAAATTCTGACAACCGTGTTGGGCGCGCCAACGGAATATCTGGATACTTGATGGCCAAGCCAGGAAAGGAAGGATGGACATGATTGATTATCCAAAAAATGAGATCATCAAAATGTATGCGCAGATGGCTTTTGGGCGAATCTATCAGGAGGTGATTCTGGAGCGGCTGCCTCAAGGCAAGATGACCCGAGGCTTCTGCCACATGAGCATCGGCATCGAATCCTACAGCATCGGCATCCTGAACGCCATGGGGCCTGACGACTACGTCTTGCCGCACCACCGGCAGCACGCCCTTCTCCTGGCCAGACTGGATCCAAAACTCTTTACGGCAGAATTGTTTGGCCGCACGACGGGCTATGGCCGAGGTAAATCCTATGAGTTCCACCTGAGCAGTCCGGAGCGGAAACTGCTGCCAAACGGCGCCATACTGGGGTCGCATGGACCCTATTCAGTTGGCGTCGCCCTGGCGCTCAAACTGGACAAAAAGCCTGGGGCCGTCATCAGCTGCTGCGGTGAAGGCACAACCAGCGAGGGCAACATGCATGAATCCATGAACCTGGCATCGGTTTTAAAGGTTCCCATCGTTTTTGTTTTTGAAAACAATAATTGGGCTATTTCCCAGCCGGCCAGCCGGCAGTTCGCGATCAAAGATATTGCCAGCCGCGCCGCCGCCTACGGCATGCCCGGCGTCATCGTCGATGGCCATGACGTGATCGCCGTACGCCATGCGATGGAAAAAGCTCTCGAACTGGCGCGTCAGGGGATACCCAATGTGGTCGAGCTGAAAACTGTTCGCCGGAGAGGCCACTTTGAGGGAGACATGCAGAAATACCGCGACGACCAGGAAACTGTCCATGAATCGGTGAAGAATGACTGTATTTTGCGGCTGGAACGAAAAATGGCCAAAGAAGGCATCATGACGGAAACCGAGATCAAGGAATTGAAAGCCAGGCTGAGGGTTCAGGCTGAGGAGGCGTTCGCATTTGCGGAAAGTCAGCCGCTGCCGGACGAAGCCGAAACACTTGACCCGCATCAGGTCTATGCCACGGTTCCGGGAGGTGCAGCTTTATGAGAAGAATGTCTTATTGTCAGGCATTGATCGAAGCCCAGAAGGAAGAGATGCTCCGCGACAGCAATGTTCTAATTATCGGCGAAGACATCGAAACGTTCGGCGGCTGTTTTGGCCAGACCGCGGGTCTGTTCGAGAAATTCGGCCCTGAGCGGGTCATGAACATGCCTATTTCCGAGTCCGGCTATGTTGGCATGTGCGTTGGTTTGGCCATGATGGGGAAACGCCCGATTGCTGAACTGATGTTTGCCGATTTCGGCGGATACGCCTTCGACTCGATTGCTAATCAGGCTGTGAAAATGCGTTACCAGTCAGGCGGGCAGTGGCAAGTCCCGATGGTGATTCGCGCGGCCCAGGGCGCCGGAGTCTGCGCGGGCGAAACTCATTCCCAGTGCATTGAAGGCTGGTTCCAAAACGTGCCTGCCCTGAAAATCGTAGTGCCTTCGACGCCGGCCGATGCTTTGGGCTTATTGAAGTCAGCCATCCGCGAGGACGATCCGGTCCTCTTTCTCGAGCATAAAGCCTTGATGGGCCTTCGGGGCAACGTTCCCGACGGCGATTATACCATCCCGCTGGGAGAGGCTAATCTCGTCCGCGAAGGCAAAGACGTCACGATCATTGCATACCAGGTGATGCTCCAGCATGCCCTGGCGGCGGCCAGTGAATTGTCGAAAATGGGGATCGAGGTGGAAGTCATCGATCCACGGACAATCTGGCCGTTTGATTATCGGAAGATCGCCGATTCCGTGTCCAAAACAGGGCGCGCGCTGATTGTCCACGAGTCACCCCTGCGGGGCGGCGTCGGCGGCGAGATCGCGGCATTTATCTCCGACAAGTGCTTTACCAGCCTGAAAGCGCCGGTTAAGCGGCTGGGCGCCGCCGACTGCTTCATTCCTTTCAATGAAGCTGAATTGTTTTGCTACCCGGGTAAAGATAAGATCATTGCCGCCGTCAAGGATATGATGGCCTGACCGTGCCAAAAAGGCAGAATGCCGGGGAGTCCACGATGTTATTGATGGAGCCTGTTATTGCCAAAGCAAAGCAAAACCCGCGGCATATCGTGCTGCCGGAGGGTACTGAAGAGCGAACCATCCGGGCGGCGGCCGCTGCCGTACAGCAAGGGATCGCCCGGACGACCTTGATCGGCAAAGAACAAAAAATCCGGGCAGCGGCAGATGAACTGGGTGTTGACCTTGAAGGGGTGGGGATTATCGATCCCGAGCTGTCGCCCGATTTCCCGTCCCTGGCAGGCCGTTATTTCGAGATGCGGAAGTCAAAAGGGATAAGCCCCGACGAGGCTGCCCGGATCATGAAAAATGAACTGTACTTTGCCACCATGCTGGTCAAGGCGGGTCTGGCCGACGGAATGGTCGCCGGCGCTGTGACCGCCACGAGTGACGTTCTGCGGCCAGGCTTGCAGATCATCAAGATGGCCGAGAATGTTTCGGTTGTCTCATGCTGCTTTATCGAAAACGTCATCAACAAGACCTATGGTGATGACGGACGGCTGATTTTCGCCGATACATCGCTCAATCCCAATCCGACCGCTGAGCAACTGGCAGCCATCGCGATCGCCTCGGCCGCAACGGCGAAGGATTTATTTGGAATGGAGCCGCGGGTAGCCATGCTTTCTTTTTCGACGAAGGGCAGCGGCAAGCATGAGTTTGTCGACAAAGTGGTCCGGGCCACTGAATTGGTCAGGCAAATGGCGCCCAATTTGGTTGTCGACGGTGAGCTTCAGGCGGACGCGGCGCTGGTCGAGTCGGTCGGCAGACGGAAATGCCCGGACAGCCCGGTGGCCGGCAAGGCGAATGTATTGGTATTCCCGGATTTGCAGTCGGCCAATATCGGGCAAAAACTTGTTCAATGGCTGGGGGAAGCCGAAACAGTCGGGCCGATTTCCCAAGGCTTTGCCCTGCCCATAAACGATCTGCCGCGCGGCTGCAACGCCGGCGACATCGTCAACATCATCGCCATCACGGCCGTCCAGGCACTGAAGGAAAGCCATCAGGCAGAGAAATGAAAGGCAATCCGGCAAGACTTACAAGGAAAGGAAATGATTAAATGTCTGAAAAATGGAACCTGATGGTTGTCGGGGCCGGCCTTATGGGCGCCGGCATCGCCCAGGCGTGTATCGAGGCTGGCGTGGACACGGTCCTGGTCGACCAGTCCAGGGAATTGGCGGAAAAGGGAGCGGGCAATATTGCCAATTATCTGCAAAGGAAGGTCGATAAAGGCCGACTGACGGCCGAGCAGCGTGAAGCAGCCTTAGCCAGGCTGTCTGTCGGCAACACATATGAAGCCGGCAGCCGCTCGAACATCATCATCGAGGCGGTCACGGAAAATCCGGATGTGAAAAAAAGCGTATTTGCCCAGTTGGGCGAAGTTTGCCAGAAAGGTGCGATTCTGGCTACCAACACCTCGACCATATCGATTACAATGCTCGCTGGCGCAACCAGGGAACCGCAGAATTTCCTCGGGCTTCATTTCTTTATTCCGGCGCCGGTCATGAAACTGGTAGAAGTCATTCCCGGGTTTCTGACGAGCGAGCAAACTTTTGCGCGAGGCATGGAATTTGCCGCCGATATCGGCAAAACCCCGATTAAGGCGCCTGACACGTCAGCTTTTCTGGTCAACAGGATCCTGGTGCCCATGTGGAACGAAGCGATGTTTCTGGTCCAGGAAGGCAACGAACCGAAAGATATTGACGCTGCTCTGAAACTGGGCGGCAACCTGCCCATGGGGCCGCTGGAACTGGCCGATTTCGCAGGCCTCGACACGGTCCTTTCGGTGATGAACCAGATGTATGCCGACTTCGGCGATCCTAAGTACCGCCCATGCCCGCTTTTAAAAAAAATGGTCTATGCGCGGATGCTGGGCAAAAAAACCGGGAAAGGATTCTATACATACTCGTAAGTGCGGTTGAACTATTAGATTATTGTTTCTTTGGCAAGCATAATAACCAGAGGCTTTTAGAGCCGGCAAACCGAATTTCTCTCAACAATGTGATCCGATTCGACGGCGACGCTGGGCGCTGGCTTGCCGTCGATCTTAGCCAAGATTGATTTCATGGCCAGACGTCCCATCTCCATTTTGTCAATCCTGACCGTGGTCAGTTTGGGTTCGCAGTACCTGGACAGAAGGATATCGTCAATTGCGATGAAAGATATGTCTTCCGGCACTTTGTACCCGCGATCCTTGGCGCAGGCCATGGCGCTGATCGCAAAAATATCACCTGCGCAAAAGACAGCTGAGGGTATTTGAGCGCTGCTCAATATTTTATCCATGCACCGATAGGCGGAATCCTCGTCGGCAGCATCGATCTGGATCCAGGCAGCAGGGATGGACAGGCTGGATTGATCCAGCGCTTTTTTGAAACCGGCAAAGCTCTGCAGGTAGAAATCCGGCAGGAAGCTCGAACCGATGAAAGCGATGGCTTCATGCCCTCGCTCAAGCAGATATCGGGTTGCCGCAAAGGCTGAAAGCTCATAATCGGCGTAGATGGCTGTGATTCCGGCATCGGGCGTGTGGGTGTCGACGACGACATAGGGGATGCCTAATTTGTCAATTTCATTCAGGATGGCTTTCTCAGTGTCCTGGAGGAAAACAATGCCGTCCGTATCTTTATTGCGGATCACATCCGGCAGCGGGACAACGTTTTTTTCACAGGAAATTTCCGCAAAACCAATATTATAGCCGAAGGCTTTGCTGCGTTCGAGAAGGCCTTTGGCAATCTCGAAGTAGAACAGGTCCTCAAAAGGCGACGAGGTCTTCCGGATAGCCAGCGTGATGGTGAAGCTCTTTTTAAAGAAAAGCCGCCGCGAATTAAGGCAAGGCCGGTAATTGGTCCGGGCGATCACTTCATTGACCCTGGCCCGGGTTTTTTCACTGACCCCTTTTTTCCCGTTCAAGACAAAAGAGACGGCGGCCGGCGAGACGCCTGCCATTTTTGCGATCTCTTTAATTGTCAGTTCACCCATGCCTGCAGCTCCTGCCCGATCAGAATTAACCGAACAATACATCCTGATAGGAATTGACTACTTTTCTTATTGTTCGGGCATCCAGGCGTTCCACGTCGGGTAAGGAAGCAAGCTCGTCACAATAATCGCTGCGGTAAAGCTCTAACTTGATTTCCATAGGAAGAAGCGGCTTGAACGGTTTGACTTGGCCGATCAAGGCCATCCCGCTGCGTGCGGCTTCACGGATACTGTCCTCGGATTCTTTCAAATCATAGCACAGGGCATGATTTCGTCCGTTGGCGTATTTCACCGCGGCACAGGCCACCGGATTGAAAAAGCTCCTTGCTTCGGCACACGCCGTTTCATCCCCGCTGACCATCAGCACAGGTACGTCATAATAAGCTGAAGAGATGGCCCACTGGGCCATTTCACCGCAGCGCCTGCCATTAACCCAATAATTGAACCAACTGGCTGAACTCTGAGTATGATCCAGAAACGCATTGATGGTCCCAGCCATGGCATGAGTCCCGATAAAAAAAGTCCCGGCATAGCTGTCGTCTAAATGTGAATTTTTATTTTCCCTGGTATCAAAAACCGCCCGTGGATCCAGCAAGGATAAATCAAAGTTGTTCCCGCCCCCATGACCGTCATTGACTGTAACCATGCTGGCGCCGCCCAGAAAGGCGCCGTCGATCGCGGCATTGGTATCCGCCATCAGCCGTTCAATGGCAAACCGGTGGCGTGGATGATCCACTTTGATCATGTCGATGGAATCGACACCGCTGATTCCTTCAAGATCCGTAACAATGTAAATCTTCATTTAATCTCAACTCCTATTCCTTTTTCTTTCCTGAAATTACTGGGAGATACATTAAAACGGGTTTTAAAAAGCTTGGAAAAATAGTTTGGGTCATCAAATCCGACTTCAACAGTGATTTCGGCCACATTTCTATTTGTGGTCATCAGGAGGTGTTTTGCCAGCTCAATACGTTTCGCGGATATATATTCTTTAAAACCGATGCCGATGGTATCCTTGATCAAACGCGAAAGGGTATGGACAGAAATGCCAAAAGTGTCCGAAACCTGTGTTCTGCAAATTTTTGGATCGGTATAGTTATTATTTATGAATTCCATGATTTCATTACTGCGCGTGTTTAATATCTCCTGCTTTCTCTGCAGTACTTCGTCGCAGACTCGTTTCACTGAGATGGACAGGGCATTGAATAAATCCGGGATCTTGGTGTGCACCAGCAATTCTTCGATTTCATGTTTCTCGAGATAAACTTTGGTTTGCTGCAAGCATTTGACATAGGATGTCAGAATATCATAGCACATATAGCGCTGCAGGAAGAGGGTATCCTCTATCTTGGCCGCATACTCAAAGATTTTCTTCAACTTATTGATTGCGTTTTCTTGTTCGCCATTCTGTACATACTGCAAAAAATACATGATATCTTCGGTTGGGTAGCCTTCAATAACACTCATATCAACGGTTTGGTAAGCATTGGAAACCGGATCCATGGATGAAAGAGCATTCAGGTATGATTTGCGGATATCATCCAGCTGATGCACAATTTGCCCTGTGCCAATCCGGTATTCCAAACCGTACTGGGCGAGATGATGCCTGATCTGCTGGACAAGAGGCTTCAGCAGATCAGCATCTTTAAATATGCATATTATAACAATGTAATTTCGATATAGATCATCGGTTATGTAAATATGTGTCTTGGATTTGGTGACTAAAAGGTCTGAAAGCTGTGTCCTGCTTGCCATATCCATTTTTATTCCGGATACGGTTAATACACAATAATTCCCATCCTTGAGATTGGCATCGAGTTGTTCTGCTTCTGCCTGTTTGACGGGTTTGCCATACAGCAGATTCTCAATCAGATAATCCATAAGCATGGAAGATTGTTCAGAAACGACGTGTTCCATGCGTTCGAGTGTATCGGAGATCATATTAATTTCACTGTTTATACCTTTGTTGCCTTCAATACTCATAATTCTGCGGACAAGCTTGAGTATCGGTTTATAATTGATATAAACGCTCATGGCCAAAGTGATGATAAAAACAATTGCCATAATTATCGAGATGTTCCGAGTGGTGTGATAGAAGTTTATCAGGTTTTCCTCAATGACATCTCGCGGTATGATGGAAACAAAAACCATATCGAGGGTGGAATCCTTCACTTTGAAAACAGCAAAACTTTTATTGCGATCTTCATAATTCAGGAACGGCATATCTGTTTTTACCAGAAACTCTTGGAACGCAGGATCCTGAAGCATAGAAGAACGCGGCTGCTTGTTAGCAAAAATAAGTTTGCCGTTATCTCCGAATATACAGAACTCATGATTTTCTGTACTCTGGGCATTCATGAACGAGGTATTGATCGAATCACTTTTCAGGATATAGAAAACGAGTGCTTCATGCCGATTGTACATGACTACGGGTATTCCAATAAACAGGCTGCCGGCCTGATTATCCAGATCACTAAATGTGGATTGAATTTGCATGCCATTGTTGTCATTAATAAGAAATTCTCTGAATGTTGGGGCTATTTCCGGAGATTCTTTTGTATGGATGTTAATAAAGTCATCAACGGTGTATTTGTAAGAGGAACTGATGATGTAATCCGTATCCTTATAATATAAACATAACTCAGACGCAAGGGGCAAGCCGGATTTATAAACAGCTAGCTTTCTGATTGCATCGATATAATAATAGGGATGCGATTCAATAATTGTCTTATTAAATCTTTTTTCTTCAACCGTCTTTTCATTTGATATGGTAAGGGCTTGATATTTCAACATACTGAGCTGCTGACGGAAATACATGTAAAAAGATACAGTCGTTTTCTGGTAGTAGTCCTCGTTCTTATGGGTGATTTCCTCATAAGTGCTGCTAATAACTACTAAACCAAAAATAAAAACAGGAATAAACACTGCCAGGAACAGGCTGTAAATCAACTTGATCAGATAGTTATATTTTACTAATATTTTTTTCACGGGCATTTGATTCCTTTGTCCAGCAGACCTGCTGGAATTATTATATACTAAATAAATCTACCGAGCAAACACAGCCCGGCATTGAGCCGATTGCGCCGCCCTTGACAAGGTCGCGGATCTTTCCCATAATAGAACTTAACCGGTTAACCGAGGTTTTTAAGATGTTAATACCCAACCTGGCCTTGATCGCTCTGGCGGGACAATATGAAGTCGGATTCAAGGAAACGCCGGCACTTTTTGATCGCGTCAAAACGCAGCTGCGCAAGCTGGAATGGAATATTGTTGCTGCCGATGCCGTCATTTACGACGACGCCTCGCAAGCCCATGCCCTTCAAGTCTTGAACGGCAAAGATTTGGATGCGCTGTGCGTCTGTGTCGGCACCTGGAGCGAGGATCATTACTTGCTCGATCTGCTCGAAGACATCGACCTGCCGGTCATCCTCTGGGCTTTTCCGGCCGTCGAAACCGGTTCCTTGTGCGGCGCCCAGCAAATCTGCTGCGTGTTGAAGGAACTCGGCCGCCAGTACTTCTTCGCCTATGGCCATCCGGAAGATCCGGATGTGCTTCGCGAGATCACGCCGATCGTCAGGGCTGCGGCCCTGGCCCGCCGGCTTCGGCACACCAGAATCGGGACCGTCGGCGGCAGAGTCAAGGGAATGACCGAAATCGCCTATGATGAATTTGAGCTCAAGGATAAATTGGGCGTCAGAATCGTCAACCTGGATGAAAACGAACTGACGGAAGCTTATAGCGGGACTTCCTGCATTGCTGCCGCCGAATATTGGCAAAGTTTAAAAACCGGAACCCGGCGAATCGCCGCGACAGATGAAAGCGGTGTCGAGTCGGTACGGTATTATCTGGCCATGAAAAGGCTGGTCAGGGAGTATCAGCTGGAAGGCCTGGCCATCAAATGCTATCCGAAATGGATGGGCAAGGTTTGCCTGGGGTATTCGCTTTTAGCCGAAGAGGGGATTGTTTGCGGCTGCGAAGGCGATGTCAGCAATACGGTTTCCATGAAAATACTCTATGAGCTGACCGGGCAGCCGATCCACAATACCGACTTGCTCTATCCGGATACGGCCGCCGACACGATTTTGTTCTCCCACTGCGGCTCGGGCGGATTTTCTCTCGCCGCCAGCCCGGAAGCTATTGAACTAAGTCCGGTCCGGCTGGCGGACCAGGGTGTCTGCGTTTTATTCCCGGCCAGGCCGGGAAAAGTGACGCTGATCAACCTGACGGGGAGAAAGACGACGCTGCGAATGTCCGCCCTGGTTGGCGATGCGGTGGCCTGTGGTATGGAATTTCCCGGGAATCCGCTTAAAGTCCGGTTTACGCGAGACATCCGGGAGATTAACCGGCAGATTGCCGCGGAAGGAATCGGTCATCACTGGATGGGCGGCTATGGCAATGTATTCCCGGAAATCGCCTATCTGTGTAAAATCATAGGTGTCCGGCTGATCGATCTGCAAGAGCCTTGAATCAGGCGACAGGAGTGAACACGATGGATATCAAGGGGAACCTGAAAATCAAGCCAACCTGCCTGCTGAAGAAGATCGGCCGGGAGACCTGGCAATGCTTCAGCGTCGATTCGCCTGCAGCAGACATCCTGACAGCGGACTGCGCTGGTATCAGGCAAACCTGGCCGGTTTCCCAGGGACAAAATGACGTCTTTTTGCCGACAACGGCAGTGCCGCGCGAATGGCTATTTGAGTCTGGCGAAAGACGAGTCCCGGTGACTCAGCAGCCGGTCCGCCGTCAATGTGTTCATATCATCCAGTCTTCGCACCATGACCTCGGTTATACCGACCTGCCCTCGGAGGTCGTCAGGCAGCATGTTAAAAACCTGGAATACGCGGTGGACTGTACCGGGCGGACCCAGGATTATCCAGAGGAAGCGAAATTCCGCATCGTCATCGAACAATTTTGGTCTTTGGCTGCTTTTATGCAGGATGCCCCCCCGGCCAAACAAGCGCGGATGATCGAACTGCTCCGGCAAGGCCAGTTCGAAGTCAATGCCCTGTTCGGCAATATGATCACCGAAATCTGCGGCTCGACCGGCCTGTTGGCGTCTTTGCAGCCGGCTTTTGCCTTGGCCGGCCAATACGGCATTCCGGTCCGGTGTGCCGAGCACAATGATATCCCCGGATTTTCCTGGGGCCTGGCCCGAGCCTTGTGCGACGCGGGCGTTGTTATGCTCAGCGTCGGCTTTCCCCAGTATCATTGCTGGGGCGGCATGCAGCTGCCGCCGTACTGGCTGGAGGAAGACCTGCTTGGCCATCCGGTTCCCGGAGGCTTCTGGTGGGAGTCGCCGGACGGCAAACGCCTGCTGCTCTGGACAGATCATGGTTACGGATACACCAGCAGCGGGTCGCTGCCGACTTTGCGTTCCGACCTGGAGTCTTTTCTCGACCAGGGATACCCTTATACTCAGATCCGCTATCCGGTCAAAGGCGCGTCGATGGATAATGCGCCTTATATTTTTGCGTATGCCGATACGGTGAAGCAGTGGAATCAAGAGTGGGAGAATCCCAGGCTTATCTTGTCGACCAACAGCAGATTTTATCAGGCGATCCTGCCGGAGCTCCAGGAATTGCCGGTACACCGGGGCGAGGTGCCCGGGCAGGATTATCCGATGGGGTCTTTATCTCTGGCGCATACGACAGCCCAAAACACACGCAGCCACGATACACTGGTTCAAGCCGAAGCCCTTCTGGCCCTGGCCAGGGGACTGGCCGGCGTGCCACTTGACCGGTGTTTGCTCGACCAGGCCGGGCAGGCCATCCTTTGCTATGACGAGCACTGCTTTGGTTTTCATTTCCCCTGCGGCCCGGCAGCGACGGCAGCCAAGGCCGAACAGGAACTCTTCGCGCTGCGGGCGGCCGGCTGGATCCATGCCGCAGCCGAGAAAGCCAAGGCTGAAATCGCCGATCGGCTGCCCAGTGCCGCGGACGGCCAGACCCTGGTTATCTTCAATGCGTCGCAGACAGCGGCAACTGGCCCGGTTGACGCCTTGCTGCGCGAATATGACAATTTAGGCCAGGATCTGCATCCGGCGACCGACGGGTATCTCAAACCGGCCCAGGTCGCCGGGCGCTGGCATGTGTCGCCGCAGAACGTTTATCTGGACGGCGCTTTTGTCCTGGCCGACGAAGCGGGTCTGAGCATTCCCTTTCAAATCGACGAAATTACATCAGCCGACGAACCGGAGCCCTATGCCGGCCAGCGGCTTGGTCTCGGCTCGGGAACACGGCGCTACGGCTTTTTCGAGAACCCGGCCGGCATCAGGAAAACATTGCGCTTCATGGCGGCTGATGTCCCGGCTCTGGGCTGGAAAGCCTATACGCTTAAACCGGCTGCGGCTGG
>DOFA01000083.1 GCA_003532195.1 Clostridiales bacterium | reverse complement strand
TAAACAAAACGTCCCGATAGCCAGCCAGTGGGTCAGCTCGCCGCGCGCCGATTCAACCAGAAACCGGTTCAGGTTTTCTTCCGAGAAATTAACCAGATTTTTCTTTTTGTAACCGCGTTTTTTCCATACCGTACCGCCATCCGGCAGCAAGTGCTTCCAGCGCCTTACCTGAAATATCCGCTCATAGATGCGCCCGTTCTGCTCGAAACGATGCGGCCGGTAAAAATAAGAACCAGGCGCGAAGCAGCGGTCNNGGGAAGGCTGATACAGATCAGCGCCGCGCCGACCTGCAGCAGCGCCCAGACGAGAAAGCACAGCAAGAGGGTCCACAGATCCGGCAAGAAGATTACTCGCATGGCTTCTCCTCCGAGACAATGGCCCGCCCTTTCCAGGTCACTTTCAACCTGAAGATCCGGCGAACGAGCGAAACCGCAAACACGCCCAGCAGGGTCAGCATTAACAGGGGGTATAAGAAATACGCCCAGGCTTGAAACCGTCCGGCACGCCGGGCCAGAACGGCGATCAGGACGATCCAGACCAGATGAAGAACCATGTAAACCGCAAGCCAAGGCCAATTCGATGTAACAGCGAACTTGACTATCTGCAGGGGGACCGAGGTGAGCGAAGCGATCCAGAAGAAAACCAGGAGGAAAACCGGCGCCGGTGTTTGAGCCGCCCCGGTCGCCAGATTTTTGACCCAGCCTTGCAACAGCTCGCGCAGCCCATGTCCATACATGCGAAAGGCAACCGCCGGATTGCCGGTAAACAGCCGGTACGGCAAGCCCGCCTTTTTCAGCTGCCGGCCCAAAGCAATATCTTCGACAACGCTTTTTCTGACCTTTTCATGTCCGCCTGCCCGGATATAGTCTTTGCTGGCGATCAGAATGACCGGGCCGAAAAGGCCAAGGTTAAGCGGTTTGGGCAATGCGATGCCATTAGCGCCAATCTGGACCAGATTGAACATTAGTGACAGCTGTTCGTAGATTTTTTCCGTTCGATGCCAGGGCTGGACCGAAATAGTGCACCTCTCATTTGCGTAAGCCTGCAGCAGGGCTTCGATTCCCTCGGGACCCAGCCTGACATCCGCGTCCAGAAACAGCAACAGCCCGCTTCGAGCCGCATCGGCGCCGTTCTGGCAAGCCCAGGCCTTCCCCGTCCACCCTTCCGGTTTCTTGTTCAAGGTGATCACCCTGGCGCCGCAAGCCGCGGCAATCCGGGCTGTCGCATCCTCCGAGCCGTCGTCCGCGACGATAATCTCAGAGACAGGGATGGTCTGCCGGCGCAAATCCATCAGCAACAACGGCAGGTTATGCGCTTCATTGCGGGCCGGTATGATCACCGAAACCGCCGGGTAATCCGCTTGCCCGCGCCGGATGCCAGGCAAAGTCGGAAAGCGGAAAAACAGCACGGCGGTTGCGGCCAAGCCGATCAGGACGATGACAAACTCGATGATGACAACCGCTTCGAATTCCCAGTTCATCCGGACACCCCGCTCCCCATATTATTCTCCTCATTTGATATAAAAATAATAACCCTTAAGCAAATAGTCCTCTTGGTAGTTTCGGCCCAGCTTCAAGAGATGGTTTTTGACATTCTGCAAACTGTTTTCGCCGGAGACGAATTTCTGCATCAAATCCTGAAAGCGCTTCTTCTCGCTCGCCGAAGCTTTGTCTTTGAAATACCCCCAGACATGCTGCGCCGCATTGACCGCGCTGCCGGCGGCGACCGGCAAAGCCAGCGCCGCTTCGATCATCTGGTACATCGCCAAAGCCGGATCCGCGCTTGGGCTTTTATCCCGCAGCAGCTGCCGGATCGCCTGATAGTGCTCGGGAGAATGCTCTAAAACGCTGTACTTATAGCGCGCCCATTCGGCTTCCAGGATGCTGATGTCCCGGCCGCTGATGCCCCGGCCGCTGACGCAGTTGATGCATTTCAAAGCCGACAGATTTTTGTCCTTCACTTCCAGCATGATATCGACGTCCAGTTCCGCAAGCTGCCGGTAAAAATCAAGAAAAGCGTCGATAGCAATCGATTCCGAATGCGCCCCTGGTTTCTTGTCGCCGTTCTGCTGTGAATAATGAATTTTCTGGGCGCCGTCCTGTTTGCGCCAGGTTGACGCGCAGCGTCTGATCCAATCAAGTTCCGCATCGGTTGCGTTTGCCGGATTCACGGCATGGTGCAGGCAGTCAAACACCGCGGGGATACCTGCGGCAACCGCCGTTTCCAGAACGTCGCCGATGTGGAACAATCCATCATCATTTTCCAGCACCAGCCGGTTTTGCACAGCAGGCTCGAGTTCCCGGAAGTTCATGATAAACCGGTCCATCGCCTGCTTTTTATTGCCGTAAACGCCGCCCAGATGCAGAACCAGTTTATGTCCCGGGCCCAGTCCCAGGGCGGCGAGAACCCGGGCATGGTATTGAAGGTCCTGTACAGCCCGCGCCGCAACAGAAACATCCGGTGAATTGAGCACCGTATACTGGCCGGGATGCATGGAGACCCGCATGCCGGTATCGGCGATCCGCTTGCCGATAGCCGCAAGCTTTTCCGCAAACAAATGCGGCCACGGCAGATCCGCCGCCAGGCTCGAACCGAAAGGAACCAGGTCGGAAGAAATGCGAAAGAGCTTGATGCCATTCTGTATGTTATAATCGATCAGGCGCGCGAGCGCATCCAGATTGTGCCCGATCAGTGCGGTCAGGCGCGCTTCATCTGCATTCCTGAGCACACAGCTTTTCATATCGCTAGCGGGCACGGCGATGGCCAGGCAAGCGTATCCGATATTCATAAAATAACCGGCCCTCCCCGCCCTGTTCAATAAAACAGCTAAATGTATCATACAACATTTTTGATTTTATTGCCGCTGTTTTTTACTCGCCAAGTCGCCTTCAACTCGCCAATTCTCCACAACTATCCTTTTTTCTTGCGACATCCAAGACGAGAAGCAACTATTGATTTCCATATTCCTTTTTATCTCAAGAAAATATCACGATAATAAAATATTTTATTGATATTTGGTTAGGTTTGTGATAATATAGCATTGCCGAAATATAACGTGATGCGGAGATTAGCGAAATGGCGATCAGCTATAATCGACTTTGGAAATTGTTAATTGATAAAAATATAAAGAAAACCGACTTACGCAAGTTAGCGGGGGTTAGCACAAACGTAATCGCCAAGTTGGGCAAGAACGAACCCGTTTCAATGCAGACACTGGTCAAAATCTGTACCATACTGAATTGCGATATAGCCGACATCATAGAAATTACGGGCGACACAGGTGACGATTGTAATTAACACAGCAGGAAATCCGAACATCGCGCTGGATACCGAAGAAAGAAAAGCTGACCATGCCAATCATTAAATCCATTCGCTATCGAAAAATATTGAACTCACATGTTCAATTTACAAATGAATTCATCCTCTCGTGCAGTGATGGCGCAACAGGCATCGGCACTTCGTCGCAGGGCGAGACGATCAGCATCTATGAAGATCATGAATTTATCGTCAGCCCGCTGGACATCGTTTCCAGGATTGAAGCGAGCGGGCTGATCGGCAGGGCGGTGACCCAGCTGGAATTTGACCAGTACCTGCTTGATCATGCGGTTCGTTTCGGCCGAAATAATAGTTATGCGCTCTCAGAAGCTTTCTTTAACGCCTGCCGAGTTAATCGATCGATTTTCGACCTGTTGGGACGGCCGCCTGCCAGGATGGTCATGCCAAGATTGTGCCTGAATGTTCTGAACGGCGGGAGGCATGCCTATACCAATCCAGTTTTAAGTGATTACTGCGAATATATCCTTGTGGCGCGTGATAACGATGTCAGCGAAACCATCGGAGCGCACAACGAGATCCAGCAGATGGTCAGTGAACGTCTGTCCAGGCAGCCCAAGACGGTTGTAAACAATCACCCGGTCAGTCGTTTTGTTACGCCCGATAACCGTGAATGCGTGGAATTCCTTCTCGATGTTTGCCAGAAACTGGGGTATGCCGATGCTTTTGATTTATGGATTGACGCCTCGGCTGGCGATTTGTGGACAGATAACAGCTACCATCTGAAGTTGACCAGCAATGAACGATACACGTGTGATCAATTCAAGGCATACTGGTTTGATCTAATCCGACAATATGATTTACGTTTTATCGAAGATCCATTCCACGAGAAGGACTTTGACAGCTGGCGCGATCTTACCGCCAGTGAGCATCATTCACTGGTAATCGGTGACAATTTATATTCGAGTAATCCGGTCCGCATACAAGAGGGCTCGCAAAGACAGCTTGCTCACGGCGTATTGGTTAAGCCAAACCAGGCAGGAACGGTTTCGGAAGTGTGCCGGGCGATCGATACTGCCCAGCGATGTGGTCATGAAGTGATAACTTCGCACCGTTCGATAAGCACCGAATCGACATTTGTCTCTCTGCTCACCTGTGCTTGCGGCGTAAAATATATCAAGATTGGCCCACTGGTTAGCGATTATTCATCGGTTGTGCGGTTAAATGAAATTATTCGATTAACAGGA
Source organism: Clostridiales bacterium (assembly GCA_003532195.1). Classification (GTDB taxonomy): domain Bacteria; phylum Bacillota; class Clostridia; order Saccharofermentanales; family UBA5734; genus UBA8949. The sequence continues at coordinate 6,262 of DOFA01000083.1, read as the reverse complement.
GCTTGAGATGGCAATCGAGACGATCATTCATACCATCCGCCATGCGCAAACCAGCTTCAGCGCGGAAGGCCGATATGCAGGCTCGCTCGACATTCCGCTCAGCGAAGAAGGTATTGTCGCGTCGCGGAAAGCAGCCGCCCGCCTTTCCGAAATGAAGTTTGATATTGTTGTTACTTCTTCTCTCAAACGGGCGATAGAAACCGCACAGATTCTGGTCCGTGATCGAGCGCCAATCATCCAGTCCAGATTGTGTGTCGAACGGAATTTCGGTATTTTCCAGGGCAGAACCCGCCAGGAGGTGCAGAATATTGCTCCGCCGGTTCTCTGGATTACGGTAGGCCATGACACCCACTCGGTCAATCAGCAGGGCAGCGAACCATTTGAAAAGGTATGGAATCGAGCTTGTAAATTCCGCAGCTGGCTTTTCCGTGAATATTCCGGCAAGAACATTCTCGTTGTTTCGCACGGCGTTTTCTTGCAAATGTTTCATGGGCTGCTGCGGGGGATGAGCTGCATCGAATCGCTGGCCTTTTTCCCTTCTCCTCTTGAGTTGTCGATGTTTTCGTTCGACGGCAGGCGGTTGGCTGACGAGCACGTTATCAAACTGATCCAATCAGATCATGATATTTATTTTTAGATCAATACAGCGTTGTTTCTGGAAAGGCTGCAAGATGCATAACCTACTTGAAAAAGCTCTCGGTTCCACCAATGCCCTGATGAAGCATGTCTTGAGATTTAAAGCATTCTATGTTTTGCCGGACGCTGTATACCTGAAAGCCATGTACCGTCTGATGATGGGGAAAAAGCTGCAATTAACGAACCCGATCTCTTTTAATGAGAAGCTGCAATGGCTAAAACTGCATTACAGGAATCCCCTTTTAACTGTCCTGTCCGATAAATACGAAGTTCGAAAATATGTGGCGAAGAAGGTCGGAGAGGAATACCTCGTACCCTTGATCGGCATATGGGACAAGTTCGAGGATATCGATATTGATTCCCTGCCGGATCAATTCGTATTAAAATGCACACATAATTCAGGCGGCGTTATAATCTGCCAGGATAAAAGCAAGCTGGACATTCAAGCAGCAGCACAAAAAATCAAAAAGTGGTTAAAGAAAAATTATTATTATCTTCATCGCGAGTGGTCATACAAGAATATTAAACCGCGAATAATAGGCGAGAATTTTATTCCCACGTCAAACGGCAAAGTGCCGATTGATTATAAGATTCATTGTTTTAACGGCAATCCGGACAATGTCATGGTCTGCACGGATCGGGGAAACGGCGATACGAAGTTTTACTATTACAACCGTGACTGGAAATTATTGAAATATAATAGTCGCGGCATTAATCCTGCCAAAGATTTTTCGCTTCCGAGACCGGAAAGGCTGGATGAAATGCTTGAGATGGCCAGGGTATTATCAGAAGGATTTCCTTATCTGCGGGTCGACCTATACTTTGAGGATAACAAAATATATTTCGGAGAATTGACTCTTTACCCGGTAGCTGGCTTTGATGCAAGTATGCTTGAAGAAACGGACTTATTATTTGGCAGTAAACTGGACTTGCATGCAGAAAATAAGCCAGGGAAATAGCAGATTCGCGAAAGGTTTTTCTTTAGTTGTGTTTGCGAATATAATTTACCTTTATGACGACAAAATGACTATCTTGCATCATTCACAAGATAGCCAAATTGACTTGACCTTTGACGAAAATAGTTCGCCTGCGGTCGGATTGGTGGAGGCGAGGGGAGTCGAACCCCTGTCCGAAATCCTATCCTCCAGAGCATCTCCGGGTGCAGTCAATGATTGGAGTATTCCCCTGGCACCGAGCCCATTGACAGGCGCTGGTGATCCGGTAGCCTGTTCATACAGATCAAGCCCCAGGCGCTGCCTGATCCGTTGCCTCATTTAACCTGCCGACGAGTAAGGTCTGCTGTCTGACGCCAGGGATCCATCCAGCAGATCGGATGGCCTGACGGTAACTGGTTTAAGCAGCTACGAGTGTAGGTTGTTTCGCAATTAAGCGGTTCCCCGTTTTTTAAAGAGGCCTACGAGGATCCTCTACCCGCTTCCCTGATCTCAACGACCCCGTCGAAACCAGTACGCCCCCTTGTCAGCAGACTGTGCCAGCCGGCAACGGGAGTGTCTGTGTAAACGTATTATAACAGGTACGGGTAGACAGCGCAAGAAAAATGCTGAACTTATGTTCCCCATAAAAGCGCAAAAAAGCACTCCGGTGATTTCCGGAATGCTTTTTTTTATTAACGATCCTGAGGCGGAAAGGAAACGGTTCAGATCTCGCTGCGCCTGAACTCGATCACCCGTCCGATCACTTTCAGGCCGGCCGGGGCCTCCTGGTCGTCGCCGAGCGGAACCTCGGTGGAGTCAAATGCCCGGTTCTCGGTTTTGAGCAGCCATTTCTTTTTCTCGATAACCAGCTGGCGCACCATCGGTTTGCTGCGTTTGTACTGCACGAGATAGATCTGGCCGTCAACGATCGGCATGTCGGTGCGGATGATCAGGACGTCGCCGATCCGGTAATGCGGCGACATGCTGTTGTCCTCGACATCAAAGCTGTAGTTGGCCGAGGCCTGCAAGCCGGCTGTGTCCTCAGCCGTCTCATCCGTCTCCGGTGTGGCTGCGGCAGCCGGGGCGCCCTGGCCGGCTTGCTCCGCCGCTTGCTTCTTGGCTTTGATCACCGCCAGCAGCGAAGGATAATCCATGTCCGTCTTGCCCATCAGATAGTCCACGCTGACGCCGATGATCTGGGATATGCAGAAGATCGTGCTGGCGTTGGGCTCATGGATACCATTTTCATACTTGGAAATGGTGCCTTTGTTCGCATGTGTGCCATATTCCTGGTTCAATGCGTTCGACAAGTCCTGCAGAGTCATTCCGGCTGCTTTCCGAACCCGGCGCAGGCGTTTACCCAGTTCGTTGCTTTCAGTATAATTATAGCGGAGCATCTGCTCACCTCCAGAAATATTTCAGATGAAATCAAATATCGTATATAAACCTGGATCTTGCCGCAATCCCGGGCTCAATTTCCGGCTTACAATCGGCAAGAATTATTCAACTCCATCTAAGTCAATATTTTATCATGTTTCCGGAATTTTGGTACAGTTTCCACGTATATTTTTTAAAAAATATTTTGAATTCAATTGGCAACTTGATCACGCCCCTCAATAAACCAACGATTGCCGTCCTGAAACAGGAATACTTGCTGTCCCTGGATCCTGCAGGTATAGCGGATCCCGCTGCCGCCGACTTTCAGTGAAACACCCGGACAGATTTGCAGCACCCGGTCGATGGCGTATTGCCGGCCGTCCTCCCATGTCAGGGAACGCGGCATCAGCCTTCCCTGCTCGTCAAATTCCACCAGCACCCGGACAAACACCTTTCGGGCCACCCTGTCAGATCCTGCGCTTTCCCGCCGGACATACGGCGAACTATTGTTCGCTTTCATTATACGCCCTCTTTGCCAGACTGGCAAGCCAGCCGGTAGCGGCAGGCATATGAAAAGAGAGCTTGTCGTGCTCTCCATCCTTGCCGGCTGCCGCATGCCGGGATTCATGCGTTCAGGATCTTGAATCCGAGGATTCGCTGCAGATAATCCAGGGCGTACTGATGGCCGGCCGGGTCGAAAGAGGCGACGCAGTCGGCCGCCACTTGAAAACTGACCGCCAGGTCCTGATTGACCGCGTGATTGTACAAGCCGATGGCGTTTTGCAGGACACAAATATCAGTGGTCAGGCCTGCCAGCTCAATCAGCTCATACTGGCGGACAAGCCAATCCAGGTCCGCCTGGTCCAGCATATACGTCGTTTTGGTCAGGGTTTCCAGACCCAGCCCGGCAAGTTGGCCATACAGCTGCCATCCCGGACTGTTTTCCGTGCAATGCAAAGGAAACTTGCGGCCCTCGGGGTGGCTTTGGCCCCAAGAATCAGCCGCGTGCGTGTCCAGCGTGCACAGGACATCGTCGCCGGCCTCCCGGTAATCCTGAATCCGCCGCAGCAATGCGCCTTCGATGGCCTGGGCGGCCTGGCCTGCCGTCAAAAGGCCGTCATCAGCGACAAAGTCGTATTGGTAATCGATAACCAGCAATAGTCTTTTCATCAGATTCCTCCAGCGTCAATCTGCTCAAGTCAAGAACAAAACTATTCTAGCACGACTGACCCAAGATAGTAACCCGATTGCCTAAATATTTAAGGAAATATTTAAGGAAATATTCTCACGAACAGGCTCAGAATAATATCAGGGAAACAGCCGGTTCAGCCACGCCGGCAGTTCGAAAAGCAGTTTGCCGAGAATAATGCCCAGCAGGACGAAGGCCAGGAAAAACAGCAGCGGCCTCAGCAGGCGCAGGTACCGTTTATCTGGAAACAAGCCGCCGCTGCCCTTGATCGCCGGCTGGCCGGGATCCGGCCGGCCAGGCCTGCGCCCGGAGCGGAACAAAGCCTGGCGCGGGTTTTGGCCCGGCTCCGGACGGGCTGGCGCCGGCAGCGGTTCGAGGATCTTAATGCCGATAAGGGCGAAGTCGTCCTGGTCGCCGCGGTTGAGGGTCATCTCCCGCAGATGGCGGATCTGCTGGATGAAGGCTCCGGGCCGGTTCAGCCCCGCGGTGATCAGGCTGTCCGTCAGCTGGCCCGTGACACCGACGGTGGTCAGAAGCAGGATATCTCCGGGAAGCAGGGCAGTATCCGTAAGGTTGTCCGGCTCCGGCATATCCCGGCCGCCTGCCGTTCCCGGCCAGGCGCCCATCCGGCGGCGTTCCGGCAAGCGGTTGGCACGGTCTTCGGTCAGCCGGCACAGCTGGTTCTCCCGCAGCAAGTAGATCCGGCTGTCGCCCAGGCTCAGCGTATAAGCGCGATCCCGATCGATGACCAGCAGCGACAATGTCGTCCCGGCCGGCAGACTCTGGTCCGAGCCCAGCTGTTCGCCGATCGTCTGGTTAGCCGATCCGATCAGGTCCCGGGCGAAGGCGGGAAAATCAAACGGGCTGCCGGGGCGATACCGCCGGGCCTGCCGGTCGAGAGCCAGCAGGACGGCCTGCGCCGCCACGCCGCCGCCCACGCCGCCGCCCACGCCGTCGGCCACCGCATAAAACTGCAGGGCTTCCGAACTGGCGGCCGACCGCTCATACTCCATCCGCTGATCAAACGGCACACTGGAATCGAGAAAATACAGATTGTTCTCGTTGTGCCTGCGGCCCTGCCCCTGCTGCAGCAAAGCCAGGGCGATCGATTTAGCCAAGCCGTTCCCTCCCCGCCGCCCGGATCATGGTCCGCCCCAGATGAACTGATGCAGATCGGCAACTTGCCCGTCCCAGTCGACAATCAGCGCCCAGGGATCCTCTTGAGCCTGATACAGGCCGTCTTTCGGCACCCGGTATTCCTCGGGCTGATTGACCAGAGGCAGCGAATCGAGACCGATCCGGATCATTTCGGAAGTGCCGATATTTGTNNGCTGGAAATGCTGACGTCGGAATACTTGCTGAACAAGGCGGTCATGACTGTCCGCTGCCGGCTGGTCCTGATCTCATCCGAATCCAGAGCTTTGATCCGGGCCCAGGCGATCGCCTGCATTCCGTCCAGAACCTGCAGTCCGTAAATTTCGAGCTCGGCGGACTGCCGGGCTTCCGAAACCAGAAGGTTCTGATCCCTGAGATTCTCGTTCAGATAAGGGATTTCAGCTTCGCTGATCTGCAGCGGCACCCCGCCCAGAGAATCGATCAGGCTGGCGGCGCTCCAAAAATCAAACATGGCGAAGTAGCGGATATCCAGGCCGAGGTTCTCGTTGATTGTATTAATCAGCAAGCCCACCCCGCCGTAAGCATAGGCGGCATTGATCAGGTCCGGCTGGCTGCGGCCGGTAATCGGCACCTGGATGTCCCGGGATATCGAAGTCAGTTTAACCTTTTCTTGTTCCCGGTTAATGCTGACCACAATCAAAGCGTCAGCCCGGCAGACCACCTGGGCGGTTTTCCGGGAATCGATGCCGAAAACCAGGATGTTCTCAACATCCGGATCGATGCGTTCAACCTTTTTAATCGGAAAATTGGGGTGGACATAGACCCGGGTCCGTCCGCCCAGATCCCAGGGTACGGCGTCGCCTGCGGATTCTGTCAGCTGGATGTTGTCGAGGGATATGGTCTCATAGGCGGCCGGATCGACAATATCGATCTGTGTGCGCAGCGTCTGGTCCAGCAGCGTAAAAGTATAGATCAGCAGGCCGGCCGCCAGACCGGCCAAAGCGAGCAG
>DOFA01000223.1 GCA_003532195.1 Clostridiales bacterium | reverse complement strand
TGGTTTTGGTCTGGCCTTCAAACTGCGGTTCCGGCAGTTTGACGCTGATGATCGCGCCCAATCCCTCGCGGACATCCTCTCCCTGCAGGTTTTTGTCGTTGGCTTTGATCATGCCGTACTTGCGGGCGTAGTCGTTGATGACTTTGGTCAGCGCCGTCTTGAATCCCGTCATATGAGTGCCGCCTTCGATGGTGGCAATGTTGTTCGCATAGGAGTAGACATTTTCCGCATAAGTGTCATTGTACTGGATAGCGACTTCGACAAAACAATCGCCGCTGCGGGCCGCGATATAGATCGGCATTTTGTGCAGAACTTCTTTGTGCTTGTTCAGATACTCGACAAAGGAGACGATACCGCCTTCATAGTGGAGATTTTTCTCGGTAGCCGGTTCAGTCCGGGCGTCTTTGAGGCGGATCGTGATCTCTTTATTGAGAAAAGCCATTTCCCGGTAACGTGTCAGCATAATATTGAAATCATAGTCCAGACTTTCGAAAATCTTGCTGTCCGCCTTGAACTCAGTCATGGTTCCTGTCGTATCACAAGTGCCGATTTCAGTCAGAGGCTGGACAGTTTTGCCGCGTTCAAAGCGGATTTTGTAGACATGTCCGTCTCGTTTGACCGTGACTTCCATCCATTCGGAAAGGGCGTTGACCACCGATGCGCCGACGCCATGCAGACCGCCGGAAACGCTGTAGGCGCCGCCGCCGAATTTACCGCCGGCGTGCAGCATAGTATGCACGACCTCAACAGTCGGAATACCGACCTTGGGATGGATTCCCACTGGAATTCCGCTGCCGTCGTCAATAACCGTGACCGAATTGTCCTTGTTGACCGTGACGTCGATATAATCGCAGCGGCCAGCCAAAGCTTCGTCCACCGAGTTGGCGACAATCTCATAAACCAAGTGGTGCAGGCCGCGCGAACCCGTGTCGCCGATATACATGCCGGGGCGTTTTCGAACCGCCTCCAGACCTTCGAGCACCTGAATGTCGTTTTCGCTGTAGCTTGAAGTATTGGTCGTGTCAAATATGTCGTATTTGTCCTGATCCAGATCCAGCGCCCGCTCGTTAAAATCATCTTCGAGCAGTGCCTGAGGATTTTCCGCTAAATTGACGACTTCATCAATATTGGCCGCATCCCCGGCCTCAGCTGCGTTAGCCAGATCCGTCCGAACTTCTTCACCTTGATGATTGATTCGGCTGCCCTGCTTATTGTTGTTCATGCGTCCACCATCCTGCATTTCTTTACTGATTCTTTACCTTTTCTTTATCTTGTCCATTGCTTGCCAACCGGATCTCCTGCTGATTGTCTGCTTCTTGGCTGTCCGCGCCGCCCCGGCCATATTCCCCAGGCCTTTGCAGACGATGGCGCAAAGTGCTGACCGATATGGGCGTGATATAAACGCGATCCAGCGTGACGACAAATGCGCGCGGCAGATCTGGGGAAACGATCTCAATCCGGCCTTCCGTTTCTGCTTTCCGCAAGAACTGGATCGTTTCCGAATCTGCGCCGGTTGTGCCATCAAAGTCGAAAACACCAAGGATATACTTATCGGAAACGGAATATTCACCGCCAATATGGACATACATCAGAGGTGAATCCTTCCTTTCCTGCTGCCTTTTAAATGCCGCTGCCGGCTGGCTTTCGACATGATGCTGATCATCATGATTATATCACAGGACAGCCTTCTGATCCATCCTAAACACCGTCCCTGAACACGGTCCCCTGGCTGACCCGGTAGTAAGTGAACCGGTTTCCTGCCAGCTGTGATGTATGCTCAGTTTCCTTCAGTTCATGGCGAATCTCCCGGACAACTTGCTGCGCATCTGTGCATGTAACAAAGACCTGGGCATCCTGAATGTTTTCAAGGAGGCTCGCCCGCCGCCCTTCATCCAATTCCGACATTACGTCATCGAGTAAAAGGACTGGCGCCTCACCAGTGTCCTGGCGCAAAATGGCCAGTTCCGCGAGCTTCAGGGACAAGACCGCGGAGCGCTGCTGGCCCTGGGAGGCGAAAGGTTTCAGCCCATCGCCGTCCAAAGAGAGTTCGAGATCGTCCCGGTGCGGTCCTTGGCTGGTCGTGCCTTTTTCCAGGTCCTCCTGAAGCAGGGTGTTTAATTTCTGATAATACAGCGCCTCAATCTGGGCGCGAGTCATTTCGGGCTTGATCCCGGAGACTGTTCGGTATTTAACGTACAGCTTTTCTTTGCCGGCAGATATTTTTTCCTGAGCCTGGCCGGCCAGGTCGGCGATTCGCCGGCAATACTGCTGCCGCTGTTCGATGAGGCCAGCTGCCTGTGCAGCCAGAGCTTGGTTCCAGACCTCCAGATGCAGCCGCGTTTCTTCATTCAGCTCGCCCGCCCGGCCGGAATGCGCGATTCGTAAATCCTTGAGCAGTTTATTGCGCTGCTGTAAATAGCGCGAATATTGCTGCAGATTCAGGAAATAAGACGGTCTCACCTGAGAAATCAAAAGATCCAGATATCGGCGCCGAGTTGCTGGCCCTTCCTTGACCAGCATCAAATCTTCCGGCGCGAAAATTACGGCATGAAATAAGCCCATCATCTCGCTGATTTTTTCCAGCCGGATGCCGTTGTGGCGCACGGTTCGGATCGAATGGCCTCGGTTCGGATCATGCGTCGAAGATTCCTGAAATTCGAGCAGGAGTTCTTCTTCTGTGCCGTTTTGACTGATAAATTCCAAACGCACAGCATAGCGGTCAGCCTGGTGGCGGATCATTTCCGCGTCGCGGGCCGTCCGGTGCGACCGGGCGCAAGCGCAAAGGTAGACTGCCTCCAGGATGTTGGTTTTTCCCTGGGCGTTGTCTCCGTAGAATACGTTGATTCCTGGTTCTACTGTTATGCTTTGCTGTCCGTAGTTGCGGAACTGCTTCAGTTCTATTTGCCGAACACGCATTCGAGCCTCATCAGCGGCGCAGCGGCAGGACCAGGTAAGCGAAGTCCTGGTTTTCCATCGGCTTGAGAACGCAGGGCCCCATGCTGCCGTTGAAAATAACCGATATTTCGTCGTCGTCGATCACTTTCAGGGCGTCCAGGAAATATCGCGGATTAAAATCGATGTCGATGCGGTTGCCAGTCATAGTTACCGGGATTTCTTCACGCAAAGTACCGATTTCAGTGTTGGCACTTACGACCAGGGTTTCATCATCCGTCATAGTCAAGCGCACCGGGTAGCGGCGCTCTTCCGTTGTAATAACCAGCGAAGCCCGCTCGATGGCAGCCAGGATGACCGCCGGCGCTATGGTCATGGTTGTTTCCGCAGTCTGCGGTATAATACCGCGGTAATTCATGTATTCGCCTTGAATCAAGCGTGAAACCAGCTTGACTTTACCCATGCTGAACAGAATATGATTTTGCGACGGATAAATGATGACCGGACTGTCATTGGGCGACAGAATTCGGCTGACTTCACCCAGAGATTTACCAGGTATAATGAACTTCATAACTGGCAGATCCGCACCGATTTCTTTGCGGCGTAAGGCCAGGCGAAAACCGTCGATAGCTACA
>DOFA01000289.1 GCA_003532195.1 Clostridiales bacterium | reverse complement strand
CGCACTGGCATTGAAGCCCATCATCGTGGATGTGCCGCGCGCGCCGACAATACCAATTTTAATCATCTTCGTTTCTCCTTTGTCACTTTCTGTACTTAGGTCAATTGTCACGGATCAGCGGATAAAAAGCAACGGCTTTTTACCGGCCAGCGCCAATTTTAATCGGTCCCATCGCCGGGATGCTTCTGCCGGCGGAATCGGTGATATTACAATAGAAAATATTGCCAAAAGCATAGAACAGGCAGTATTCCCTGAGCAGATCCCGGGAAAGCTCGGTTTTGACACACACCAGGTTGCCTCTGAGCTCGATTTTCGAGATCGCCCGTTCCGGCTGCGAATCGGCGGTTTTGGTAATAAAAAATCCCGAGGGCACGCCGTTTGCGAGCAGATCGCCATGCAAATTTCTGTAACGAACAATAATATTATTGTAAAACGGCGTATATTCGTCCGGCTCAATCCAGATCTTGTCCAGCGCCGGGGACGGTAATCCATTGCCGCCGCAAAGCCAGTCCATGGCTTCAGCCGCCCGGGCGCCGATTTGCTGCTGCGCTTCGCTGCTGAGGTGGATCAGGTCGTCGAGGCCGCAGTCGACCGAGAAAACGGTTTCCAGAAAAGGGATGCGATCGGCCAGGTTCCGCTGTAATTCCCGGATCTTTATCCAATAGGGGTCGCTGCGGGGATCCGCGGCGGCATATCGGTTGATCTGGACCTGCACGAACGGCAATTCCTGACTTGCAAAATCCGAACGCATGGCTGCGACGAGCGTCTGCATCCGGCCAATAAACAGCTCCGATGCCGCGTAACCGGTCTCGCCTTCGCCCTGATACCAGAAAACGCCCCGGATGTGCGAACCGGTCTCGTTAAACCGCCTGAGCATCGCGCTGTAGTAATTATCGGCAGCGCCAGGCTGCCACTGGGCCAGGCAGGAACCGCCGATGCCGCAAGGGATCAGCCCCTGCGGTACGCCCTGGCGCTGCCGCATCTCCAGCGCGAAGTACAAACCCGGGCCCACCCCGCTGCGCTCGACGGCCGGGGGTTCGGGGCTGCCCCAGGGGGAATTGGCCCGCGCGTTGCGCCAAAACTCCGCGATGAAGCGGTCAGCTGACGCCCAAAGCTGGTGCAGCTGCGGACGGGCGACATCCCATTTTTCATTCATATAGAAGGCCCGCACCGACTGGACCGGCGCTTTTTCATAGTCCAGATGCTCCGGCCGCATCTTGCCGGCGCCTTCCATATTCGATTGCCCGGCCAGCATCCACACATCGCCGACGTAAAGGCCGGAAAGCTGCACGCTTGCGGAATCATCGGCAAGCTCGAGCTTGTACGGCCTGCCGACCGGAATCCCGCGCAGACGATAGCGCCCTTGCCCCAGCGGCTCCAGCTGTCCGGCGGTGGTTTGGGGTACGCCGGCGCAATTCAGCTCGATGATGATATCGCAGGTGTCGTCAAACCCCCGCTGCATAACCATTCCGTCTTGCAGCCCTCTGATTATTCTCATGATGATTGTCCTTTCAGCAGATCCAATTCCAACTTGCAGGATAGCATCGTTGGATCAGCCGTTTGTGACTCCTGCAGGCAGGCCCGGGCGTCCTCCCGGTTGCCGCACGCCAGCCGGGCCAGACCGAGCAGATACTGATATAATCCGCGTCGCTGGTTTTCCGGCGATTCCATGTAATTGATGAAAAACGGCGTCGCTTTGAAATAGCCGGCGCTTTTCTTCAGCAGCGCTTCCTGCCAGCGCTCCTCTGCCGCGGCCAAAACCGCCCGGCTCGCTTCATCCTGGCCGAGGCGGTTCAGCGACAGGGCCTGCCAGTACGGCAGAGCCGGCAGATGCATATTCGAAAAATAGTCGACGCTCAGGCCGGCAATATGCCGGTAAATCTGGCTGGCATCCTCCTGGCAGTTCAGCAGGTCCAGGCAGAACGCCTCGTAGAATTGGTGCGGGACCAGCAGGGCTTCATGCCAAAGGCCGGCGCCCAGGTTGTCCGGCAGGACCTGCGCCAGCCGGAACTGCTCCAGGGCATCGGCGGGCCGGTTCTGCTGCAGAAGACATCGGCCAATGGCATGCCTGGCAAACAGGTATTGCTCCGCTACGGCATGTTCCCCGCCTTCGCAGGGAACAAAGCGGTGTGAAGCCAGCAGGTTCAGCGCCTCTTCATAACGGCCGGCCTGGTTGAGCGCCTGAGTCCATTCCAGGACAATTTCCGGCCGCGGCTCCCCGGCGGCGTGGCTGGCGATAAAAGCAATCCGTTCTTGCGGAGGCACGCCGGTCCGACCCATGACAGAGCATATTTCATAAAGCAGCTGTTCATTGTCCGGATCCCGCGTATAGGCTTCCCGCAGCAAAGGCAAGGTTTCGTCGCGGCGCCCCAAATGGCTGTAGCAGGCGATGGCCAGGTTGCGCCGGGGCAGGCTGGATTGTGTATCCAGGTCAGCAGCCCGGGTCCAGCAATCCGCCGCTTTCGCGTAATGCCTTTTTCCGTAGAGGAGGCACCCGAGATAGCACCAGGCCTTTGCGGCCCGCGGGCGGGCTACAGTGACTTTACGGAGCACCGTCAGTTCATTGAGTCGGAAAGGATAGGCCGTCCTGATGGCACCGTTTTCCGCAAGTTCAAGATAGCGGTCAGCCGGCTCAGGGGTTTTCGCACCGGATAAGGCCAGGCTGGTCAGAACATAAGCCACCATCGGCTCGGTGGGGCGCGAATCGGCTGTGTCAGCATCCAAGAGGCTTTGCAGGAGTTCGGCCGCTTCGGCCGTCAGACCCGCAGCCAGAAGATCAAAGGCCAGATCCAGGCCGGTTTGGCCCCGATCGCCCTGAAGACTGCTGATAAAGGAGCTTAAGGGCATTTCCCGGAGGCGGGTGTCGAGATACCGGGCCAGCTGATTCAGCGGGTCAGCAGCCAGGGCCTGTTCCAGCTGCCGCCCGGCGTCAGCGCATAGGCCCAGCCGGACCAGCGCGGCCGCTTGCAGGGCCTGGATCAAACCGTTGCGCGGATCGCCGGCCAGAGTTTCCCGGCAGTAATCCAGCATGCGTTGGTAATTGCCGCGCCGCCCGGCCAGGCAGGCCAGACGAGTCAGGGCCGGACTGCGCCAGGCTGCGCTCCAGGCAGCTTTGGCGAAGGCGTTTTCCGCATCGTTTTCCCGGTCGGCGTCTTCCCGGCCCAGAGCCTCATAAACCAACCCCAGCCAGTAGAAGACCTGGCCGTCAGCCGGATTGCCGTTGAAGCGGGTTATTATCCGGCGCGCCTCTTGCAGATGATCCAGCGCCTCCGAAAAGTCGGCCTGCAGATAGCGATACTCGCCCATGGCCAGCAAGGTCGGCAAATGGGCTGGATCGCGCCGCAGCGCTTCCTGCCAGTAAACATCCGGTGCAGCGCAAGGATCGCGGTACTGCCGGACATGGACGCCCATCAGGTAAAGGTCCTGCACCGAAGCGGCTTCCTCCGGGCCGGGCAGGTCCTGCCAGGCTTCCGGCAGAGTTTCCGGATTTGCCGGCGCATCTGTCGAATCCGGCTTTTCTTCCCGATATTCCAGGACAATCCGGCCCTTTTGATCCAGAAGCTGAAAAACGACCGGCTTTGGCGGATCCGGGCACTCGGCCGCGCTGACCTGCGCCGGCTGCAAGTCAAGTGTTTGATCCAGGCAAACGGCGCTTCCATCGCCAGCAGACAGGATCAACCGGCATTTCGGCATAGGCTGGGTCGACTGCAGACGGACGGTCAGCAAGCCTTCCCGGCGGTTCAGGCTCACTGCGGCCTGACGGTTGGCCATCACCGGCGCGCCCAGGCCGGAGATCGGGTACCAGCATTGCTCAAACTCCTTGGTTTCATAGGGGGCCAGCCAAGCGAAGTCCGGCTGGTTGTCAGAATATGAACCGGCCATCAGTTCGGCATAGGGGCCGTCGGTGTCGGTCAGCGCCTTCTCCCAGGAACGGGAAAGTTGATTATAGGCCCAGGTGAACATTTTCTTGCCGGGGGAGGTGTGCCGGTCAGCCACATGGAC
>DOFA01000205.1 GCA_003532195.1 Clostridiales bacterium | reverse complement strand
GGAGTGTCGAGTTGTCTACTCGACGGATATTTGATGTATTGCTCTAATTGCGGTAAGAAGAATACCGATGACTCCAGATTCTGCGATAACTGCGGGGCAGCCCTCAACGCTGCGGATTTGCCTGATGCCGCGCTGATGCCTGCAGCTCCGGCCCCGGAACCCGCGGCCGCCCCTGTTGCCTCGCTGCCCCCGCCGCCCCCACCGACCCCGCCGCCGTTGGTTGCCCCGGTCATCGTGACTGCGCCGCCCGCCGCACCCGGATTTGGCGCGCCGCCGCCCGCCGCATATGCCGGTCTGGATTATCCGGCTGCTGATATCAATAAGCCGATGTCCGTCGGCGCTTATATCGGCACGTTCATCTTGCTGTTTATACCGGTTGTCAATCTGATTTTGCTGCTGGTCTGGTCTTTCAGCAGCGGGACTAACCGCAACCGGAAGAACCTGGCCCGGGCCAAGCTGATCTTGTTGCTGATCGCCGTCGCTATCAATGTTGGATTGTTCCTGCTGCTTGCCAGCTTTGGCGAGATGATCGAGGACTTCCTGGTCAATTATTTCTGGCCGGCTTTTGTTGATTTTCTTGAATCCTACGGTTACAGCTATTAACTCAAAAAGAGTGGCTGCCGATCATTTTTCCCGACTGTCAGCCTTGAACGAGCCGGTTCAAAACTGAAGCCAACAATAAAGAGGCGCCGCCCCTGGGCGGTGCCTCTTCATTTTGGATGGTGGATTGCTTTCTTAATCGGGCGGACGACTCTGCGGACCTCTCGGTCCAGGCTTCAATTCATTTTTGGCATAACCGGCTCAGCTAACCTTTCAGCTTGGACTTATGTTTGATAACATAAGCATTCACAAGATTGGTTTATTCAATTGTTTTTGCTCATGATACTGCGTCAAAAGTACTGCCGCATGAACTCCTTTCGTTTTCTGATCCCACCGGATGGCAGGAGGGCTGCAAAATGTTCATTACTTCAGGTTCTGCACAAGACATGAGGTCCGAATGATGATGTTTTTTACCGTGAACATCAACACAAGCAGCTGAAAAAGGTTTCTGTCCGGCCGATTTGCCATATTTCTGCCTTAATTATAGCGAACTCATATTGAAAGTTTGTTACAAGATGATGAAAAGTAGATGCAAATCAGTTAAAATGTTTATTAAAACAACTATGCCGCGCCGGGAAGGGAGTCTGTTCATGCCACAAACTGTTGAGAAAATTCATGCCTTGACTGATGCTGTCCAGCAAAACATTGCCCAGGTGATAGTAGGGAAGAAGAATGAGGTGGATCTTATTCTGACTGCGTTGCTTTCGGGAGGGCATGTTCTTCTGGAGGATGTACCGGGAACTGGAAAAACGATGCTGGCCCGATCGCTGGCCCGATCGATCGACGCCGGATTCCGGCGCATCCAGTTCACGCCGGACTTGCTGCCGTCCGACTTGACCGGCATTCATTTCTTTCAGCAAAAGACCGGAGAGTTCATTTTCCGCGCCGGACCGGTGTTCACGCATATTTTACTGGCGGACGAAATTAACCGGGCTACACCGCGGACCCAATCCAGTCTGCTGGAGTGTATGGAAGAAAAACAAGTTTCGATCGACGGCGAAACCCGGACGCTCGAAGAACCTTTTTTTGTCATCGCCACCCAAAATCCTGTGGAGACCCAAGGGACATATCCTCTGCCGGAAGCCCAGCTTGACCGGTTTTTCCTGCAGGTTCCGCTCGGATACCCCGACCATGAGGAGGGATTGCAGATTCTGCAGCGGCATCTCGGCGAGCATGCCTTGGGTTCTTTGCAGCCGGTCTGCCAGCGGGAGCAGATTTTGTCCGCCCGCCAGGCGGTCCAGACCATCTATATACACGATGTGCTGCTCGATTACATTATGCGCCTGACCGAAGCAACCCGCAGCCACGACGCTGTATCCCTGGGTGTGAGCCCGCGCGGCAGCATTGCCCTGATGCGCGGCGCGCGGGCGCTGGCGGCTATTCGCGGCCGGCTGTATGCCGTGCCGGACGATATCCGCGATCTGCTGGTGCCGGTTTTTGCCCATCGCCTGATCTTGCGCGGCAGCGTTCGCAGCCGCACCCTGGCGGCGCAGGAGATCATGAAGGAAATCGCCGCCGCGGTACCGGCGCCGGTTGAGGAATGGCGGCCGGTGCGTTGAGATGATTCTGGTCAGCCTTCTGATTGTCTATATCCTTTTTATCTGGCTGCAAGGCTGGATTTACAGACGCTACTGGTCGCAAAACCTGGATGTCAAATTGCGTTTTTCCACGCCGACCGGCGTAGAGGGAGGAACGATCCGGCTTACCGAACAGATCACCAGCCGCAAGATCCTGCCTTTGCCCTGGCTGACGGTTAAATTTCAAGTTTCCCGATTCCTGGTCTTTCCGGATAATCTGCACGCGACGATATCCGACGACTATTACCGGGAGGATTTGTTTTCCCTCGGCATTTATCAGCGTATCAACCGCAACCTGACTGTCTTGCTCAATAAGAGAGGTTATTATACGATCAAGAGCATCGACCTGGTCAGCAGCGATTTGCTCCTGACCAGCAAGTTGGTCAGCCACATGACCAGCCAGTCGGTCTTGACCGTCTGCCCGCGGCTGATCAGCCGGGAAGACCTGCTTATTCCTTATCGCCAGCTGATCGGACAGGTCCTGACCCGCCAGTCGCTGCTGCCGGATCCCTTTGAATTCCGGACGATCCGCGAATACCAGGGATTTGACAATCTGCGTTCGATCAACTGGATGGCCACGGCCCGGACCGGACAGCTCAAGGTTAATGTCCATGAAGCGACGGCTTCCCGGGAGATCAGGATTCTGCTCAATGTTGAGCCGGACGGCACTTTCTACGATGAACTGCTGATCGAGGATGAAATCAGGATTGCCGCTTCAATTTGCACGTATGCGGCGGAAGACGGAGTCAGCTGCAGCCTGTGCAGCAACGCTCCGGATATTCTGACCGGTGAAAGGGTGGACGTGGCTGCCGGTCAATCGATCCAGCACATCCAGCAAATCCAGGAACAGCTGGGCCGCCTGGACCTGTCCCGGCCGGCTGTCAGCTTCACCGGTATCCTGGATCAGGTGCCGCAGCCGCGGATGAATGAACCGGTGCTGCTGCTGATATCCCTGAACTGCAGTTCCGAGTTGTGCCGGAAATGGGACAGCTGCCTGGACCTGGGCTATAAGGGGACCTGGATTGTGCCGCGTTTTCCGGCCTGGCAAACCCGGATTCCGGAAACTGAAAACCCGGTCTTTTTCTGGGAGGTACGTCCCAATGGCAGCTGAACAAGTCAAACGGCGCTTCTGGATGTTCTGGCGCCAGATAATTCAGATCGACCTTCTGACCGAGATCATACAGGTGGCTATGATCGCGTCTTTGCTGATCATACCGGTCCAGTACTTTTTCCCGGAATACGCCGGCTGGGATATCGTCGGCATGACGCTGGCCGCGCTGGTTCTCTGGCAGGTCCGGCTGCGCTCGCGCCAGCTTTGGCAGTTCATTCTGGCCTGCCTGGCATTGCTGGCTGTACCGGTTATGCTGCCGCTGCCAGCCTGGCCGAAGGCAATCCTCGCCTTATCGATTCTGGTTCTGGCTGTGCGGGCTTTCATCCTGCGGATACGGCAACAGGAAAGCCAGATCCAATTGAATTTGGGCAGCACAGCAGTCGTGATCGGTTATTTTCTCGCCTTATCAATCCTGACCCAAAAATTGTTGCTTACCCAGCTGACGCAAGCTTATTTTTATATCACCGCCGGTTATCTGGTCCTGTCAGTCTGGCGCTGGCACC
>DOFA01000292.1 GCA_003532195.1 Clostridiales bacterium | reverse complement strand
TTCGCCGGCCGGCGTCGGATTGATGGCGGTAACCAGAACCAGCTGGCCGTCCGGCTGGTTCCGCAGCCGCTGCCAGAGTTTGTCGTTCAGTTTGGCTTTATAATGGCCGTAGGGTTCCCATTCCTGCTCCCCAATGCCCAACTCGCGGACGATATCCCGGATCGGCCTCATGGATGCCTGATTGGCAATATCAATGTCAGATAGCATAAATTCGCCCCCCCGGATTGTGTCCCTTTTGTAAAAATTGGTTAAATAGCACTATATTTTGGGCATTCGATAGCATTATAACACAATCCATAGTGTTTGTTGTTTGACTTTAGTTTACGAAAGTGATACAATACGCGCAATGGGGCTGGGGTTTATAAATTCGGGGAACGAGACGCCGGAGGTGTTGCTTAAATGATTGTGAAAGCGGATCTTGATACCTGCAGAAAAGGCATGTTGGCCTTTGTCGGTAAAAAGGTTAAGCTCAGATCCAGTGGCGGACGGAAAAGGACAATTATTCAGGAAGGCATTCTCGACAGTTGTTATCCTAATGTTTTTACAGTTCGCTGTTCCAAGCGGAACGCCTATCAGGAAATGGTATCCTTCAGTTATATTGACATATTGACCCGGGTGGTGGAAATTGCCATTGAACCGGAACCGGATCGCTGTGAAATGGCTAATTGAGCGGCAGGGTTTAACTGCCGGCAGCCCGCGGGAAACTGCGGGCTTTTTCATCGGAGGAGCAAGAAGATGACCTGCCTGAGCGTCCGGGCAGCCGCTAAAATCAATCTCTCGCTAGATGTGGTCGGGCGCCGGGAAGACGGCTACCATCTGCTTTCGACCGTCATGCAGACTGTGGAGCTTGCCGATCGGCTGACAATCCGGCTGGAGCCTGAACATCCGGGTATCCGGTTGATTTGCCCGCAAACCGGAATTCCTCTGGACAGCCGCAACACGGTCTGGAAAGCAGCGGCGTTTTTCCTTGAAGCGACCGGCGCCGGCGTCGGACTGACGATCCGCCTTGACAAACAGATTCCAGCCGCGGCCGGCCTGGCCGGCGGCAGCGCCGACGCGGCCGCGGTCCTTTACGGGCTGGACCGCCTGCTGCCGGATCGCCTGAGCCGGCCGCGGCTCTTCGAACTGGCGGCCCGGATCGGCGCCGACGTACCATTTTGCCTCCAGGGCGGCACCGTGCTTTGCGAAGGGATCGGCGAAAAACTGACTATTTTGCCGCCGCTGGGCCGGTTTCCGGTCCTCTTGTGCAAACCGGATTTTGGTTTGAGCACCCCTTGGGTTTTTAGCCGGCTGAAACGGGAACAACTGGGGAAGCGGCCGGACCAGCAGGCGGTGATCGCCGCTTTGGCCGACCGGGATTTGCCGGCTCTGGCCCGGCATACGGCGAATGTTCTGGAATCGGTTTCCCTGCCGGCCTATCCGGTCTTGCGGGAGCTGAAACGCCATCTCGCGGCAGACGGGGCTGCCCTGGCGCTCATGAGCGGCAGCGGCCCGACCGTTTTCGGCCTGTTCGAAGATCCGGCCGCCTGCGCGGCCGCACGGGCCCGCCTGGCCGGAATCGCCCCTCCGGGCGCCCTGATCCTGCAAACCTGGACCTGTCCGTCGGGACCGGATATAATAGCAGGTGACTGTTCCGATGCGGCAGATCCGGGAGAATGACGGCATGAAAAACTCATCCAACCAGAGATATCCTTTTGACCAGGCAAGCCCGGCGCAAAAAAAGGCCGGACTGAGCGGCAGCCGTTCCCAGAAGGCTTATAAGCGCCGCGGGAACAAGCGCGCCGGCCTGCGTCTGCCCGGATTGGCAACCGGACTTGTGATGGCGCTCCTCTTGATTGCCGGAATCTATGTGCTTTTCAGCGGCAGCTGGCTGAAGCTGATCAACGCGCTGATTCCCGGCGAAACGGCCTTGACGCCCGGCCAGACCGGCCTGACGCCAACCGCGGCCGACACCCTGTCGCCGGCGCCGACTTTGACGCCGGCTGCTTCGCCGACCCCGACGCCTGAACCGGAAATCCGGATCACCCTGGCTTGCGTGGGCGACATCATTCTCCATCAGTCGGTAATCGACGGCGGCCTGACTGCCGACGGAACCTATAACTATGATCCGGTTTTCCAGTATGTTAAACCGATTCTGGGTGAGGCCGACCTCGCCCTGGCCAATTATGAAGGCACTTTAGCCGGTTCGCCCTACAGCGGTTATCCGTTCTTCTGCGCGCCGGACGCCATAGCCGACGCGCTGGCGGCTTCGGGTTTCCAGGCTGTCTGGACGGCCAACAACCATTCGATTGACAAGGGGCTGAAAGGGCTGATCCGGACCGCGGAGGTTTTTCGCGACAAGGGATTCCTGGTGATCGGCACCCGGCCGGACGAAACAGGCCGGACAGATGCGGTCGCCGATGTCCGGGGCATCAAGATCGGCCTGATGGCTTACACTTTTGAAACGATCGGCACGCCCGATCAGAAAACGCTGAACGGAATCAATCTACCAGACGGCGCCGACCCGCTGATCGATTCCTTCAATCCTTACCGGGATGATGCGATGGCCCGGGATCTGGCTGCCCTGCTGGACCGGGCGGCCGCCCTGCGCAAAGAAGGCGCCGAAATCATCTGCCTGTCGCTGCACTGGGGCGATGAATACAAAACCCGCAGCAACGCCTATCAGCGTCAGATGGCCCAGCAGCTGGCCGACGCCGGCATCGAGCTGATCGTCGGCCACCACCCGCATGTCCTGGAGGAGATCGATGTCCTGACTTCCGCGACAACTGGCAAACAAACCCTGGTTTTCTACTCGATCAGCAATTTCCTGCACAATATGGACTTCGACACCCACGGCACCTCCGGCAAGGCGCAAGATGCCGTGATTGCCCGGATTTATCTGCTGAAGGACAGTTCCGGCGTCCGGGTGGAAAAAGCGGAATACATTCCGACCTATGTTGTGCGGGTACCCAAAGGCAACGGAAAACAGCACCTGATTGTCCCAGTGCTGGCGGCTCTCGATGACCCTGCGTCGTTCCAGACGACAACCCAGGAAATGACGGCATCCCTGGAACGGATCACAGCCATTCTCGGCGATTCGCTCGGAACGGCTGAACTGCCGGTGACCCAGGCGGCACGCTGAGCCAGGCTGCTTGCTGACGGCTAACCGCTGACCGGGCCTTGCCGGCCAGGTCAGGCACCGATGCCCAGAACCAGGATCAGTCCGGTGATCAGGACCAGGCTGATCACGATCGACAATGAATTGATCAGGCTGGCCAGGGCGCCGTCCCCCTGCCCGCGTTCGGTAAAAGTCGGCGCCAGGACCGAGATCGGCGAAAAGACGACGATGACCAGCGCCTGGCGCACGGCGAGGGAGAAAGGCAGCAGGTTGTAAAAGATCAGGGCCAGGACTGCCGATCCCAGATAGCGGACCAGCAGGATAACCGCGGCTTTTTTCAACGATTTGCGCTCAGGCCGTATTTCAAACATCAGGCCGATCATCAGCATCGCCACGAAAGCGTTGGCGGCGCCGATCGGTGAGACCAGCGCCACGACGACATCCGGAATCCTGATTCGCAGGACAATCAGCACCAGCATCGTGAAGTAGGTCAGAAAAGGCATGGAAGAACGGAGAATCCGGAACATGTCCTTAAGCCGCACTGTCTGGCCGCTTTTGAGAATGCGGCAGGCCAGGGCATAAGTGCCGCCGGTGACCATGAGTGCGTTGCCCGTGTCAAAAAGGCTGGTCGTCGCGCCGCCCAGAGGACCGAGAAAACTCTGGGCAAAAGGCATCGTGAAGGCGCCGATGTTGTAACCCGGTATATTCAGCATATAAAGCAGCCGCGTCGGATTGCTGCGCCGCAGGGAAATCAGCCAGCCGACCAAGATCAGGAGCAGGTTGCCGGACAATCCAAGCAAGACGATCAGGATCATGGCCGGGTCGATTTCCTGGCTCGCGAAGCTGGTGATGACCGCGGCCGGCAAGGTGATGTTCATGACGATATTGGAAAAAATCCGATAATCGGTGGGCGCGAAGAATCCAACCCGCTTGAGGGCATACCCCATGAAAATCAT
>DOFA01000270.1 GCA_003532195.1 Clostridiales bacterium | reverse complement strand
TTCAGGGGCGCCATCGAATAATAGATCTTGATCGCCATGAACAGGGCATAGTCTTTCAGCCAGCCGGCTTCGGTTTCGGCAAAAGCCGCGAAGGGCTCCGCTAAAGGATCCATCCGGCCGGCGGCCAGGCGCAGCAGCGGCAAGCGGTTGCGGAACAGCGCCCCGTAATCCGCCCGGTGCGCCGACTCGCCCCAGTAACAGGCGGCAATCTCCTCCTGGGTCAAGAGGCCCTGGCTGACCAGGTCGTCAAGATCAATATAATAAGGGTTAATCGCAAATGAGGAAAAGCTTTGGTAAGGGCTGTCGCCGTATCCGGTCGGTCCGATCGGCAGGATCTGCCAAAATTTCTGGCCGGAGTTCTGGAGAAAATCGATAAACCGGATGGCAGCGTTTCCGAATGTGCCAATGCCATAAGGCGATGGCAGACAGCTGACCGGCAATAAAATACCGCTCGCACGCAAGACGCATCACACCCTTTCAACGCAGAATCGTTGTCGACATCGGAGGCAAGGTAATCGTCCGGCCGCTGATCCTCGGCTTGCCGGTTTCCGTCAGCAAATAATCGGCAATTTTCAATTTATCCAGACTTACGGCATCCAGATCAACCTGCTGCGAATCCGCGGTCAGGTTATGCAGGACATAAACCGTGCTCTCCAGGTAAGTGAACGCCAGGCCGGCAATGCCCCGGAGGCCGGTATCCAGGCTGGCCGGGGTACCCCGGGCGATCCCGGGATGCCTGCCTTTGACAGCCAGGATATTTTTGTAGGCATTCAGCAGCGAGGATTTGTCTTTGGCCTGGACGTCGGCGCCGGCAATGCCTTCGACCGTTTGGGTCGCGTTGGGCGGCGCGCCGGTTATCCCGGTCCGGTCGGCTGCGGACCAGTACATCGGCAGGCGCTTGTTTTCATCGATGCCCGAACCGTTCATGCCCAGTTCTTCGCCGTAATAAATAAATGGATTACCGGGCGTCAGGAGATACAGGGCGGCGGCCAGTTTCTCTTTTTGCAGGCTGCGCATCAGAAAACCGGCGCTGCGCGCCTGATCGTGGTTGGACAGGAAAAACGCGTCCTGGGCCGCAGGGTTCTGGGCGGCAATCTGCTTATTCCAGCTGGCCACGCTCTCCGCGAATCCGGCACCGTTCTGATCGACAATAACCTGGGCCAGATAGCCGGTGGCTGACGAATACGGGAAGTTGAAAAAACTGTCGATGCCGCTCGCGTAATATCCGGCGATCGTGCCGCCGTCGGCCCAGGCTTCGCCGATCAGATAAGCGTCAGGCCTGTATGCCTTGACTTGATCGTTGAACCAGGCCAGGAAAGCGATGTTCCGGTCTGAATTGCCGGTATAGAAAGATGTGACCGCGTCGAGGCGGAATCCGTCGACGCCCCGGTCGAGCCAGAAGCGGGCGATCTTGAGGATCTCAGATCGCAGATCGGCGCTGTCCAGATTCAGGTCGGGCATGCCGGTCACGAAACGGCACTCGTAGTAATATTGGTCGGTGATCAGGCTGTACCCTTCGCCCCGGTCTTCGGTCGTAAAATTATAATAATCGATATAGGGGCTGCCGGTTCCGGCCCAGAGGGCGTCGACGGCGGCAGCGAACCAGGGGTGCAGGTTGGAGGTGTGATTGAGGACCAGATCGATGATCACCTTGATCTCCCGATCATGCGCTTCGGCGATCAGCTGGTCAAAATCCGCGAGCGTGCCGTATGCCGGGTCTATGGAATAATAATCGGTCACATCATATTTGTGATAGGTGGGCGACGGCATGACCGGCATGAGCCAGATGCCATCCGCCCCCAGATCCGCCGCGATGTAGTCCAGTTTGGCCGTAACGCCGGCCAGGTCGCCCAGCAGGTCGCCGTCGCTGTCATAATAGCTGCGGACAAAAATTTCGTAGTAATTACGGTAATTGTCCAGGATCTTTGTGCTGTCACCCGCAGGAGAACAGGATGACAGCACAAAGGCCAGCATAAGGATGACGATAATAAATTTTTTCATCCTTTGACAGCGCCGCCTGTGACGCCGGATACATAGTACCGCTGCATGAATATGAACAGGATGGTAATGGGTATGGCGATCACCACCGCCCCGGCGCAGAACTGGGTGAAATAATTGTAAATGCTCTCGCGGCTCAGCATCTGGTAGAGGCCGAGGGCGATCGTGTAATTGTTGTAATTGTCCTTCATGATGACGCTGACGAAGATGAAATCCACCCAGGGGGCCAGGAACGCGGTCAGGATGGTATAAATGATGATCGGCTTGGAAAGCGGCAGGATGACTTTCCAGAAGATCAGGTTCTGGCTGGCGCCGTCGACGATNNCGACGATCGCCGCTTCGTCAAGGGCGCGCGGTATGGTGTCGAAAAACCCCTTGGAAATGTAGTAGCCCAGGCCGGCGCCGCCCGAGTACACGAGCACCAGGGCCAGCAGGGTCTGGGAAAGGCCCATCGCCTTGAGGATAAAATAAATGGCAATCATCGACATGAATCCCGGGAACATGCCCAGGACCAGCCCGACATTCATGATGCCCCGGCGGCCTTTGAAGCGCAGCCGGCTCAAGGTGTAACTGGTCATCAGGACCAGGACGGTCGAGATCAGGCAGGTAAAGACCGCCACGATAAATGTGTTCATGAACCAGCGTGGATAATTGAATTGACTGGTTTCGGTGAGGAGTTTGATGTAATTGTTTAAAGTATAGGCTTTGGGCATGATATAAGGGGTCCAGGCGCCCGGTTCGGCGCGGAAGGAAATAATGGCGAGCCAGGCGATCGGAAGCATCCACAAGATCGCCATGACGCTCAAGATGATATAGATCGCGGTATTAGCCGACCTGTTCCGATGCTGTGCTTTCATTGGAACGTATCCTCCTTCCTGGCTGAGCCGGAACGGTTATAAACGATCAAGGAGAGGATCGCTGAAACCAGAAAAATGATAATGCCGATTGCCGAGGCCAGGTTATAATCCTGGTTGTTGACCGTCAGCTTATATAGCCAGGTGACCAGCAAATCAGTCTTGCCGCCCTGGTAATAGTCCAGTGACAGCGGCCCGCCGGCGCTCAGCAAGTAAATCACGTTAAAGTTGTTCATATTGCCGATGAACTGGGTGATCAGGTAAGGCGTCGTCACAAAGATCATATAGGGCAGGGTTATTTTGAAAAAAGTCCTGGCGACGCCGGCGCCGTCGATGCTGGCGCTTTCGTAAAGGTCCGCGGGAATGTTCATCAGGATGCCGCTGGTAATCAGCATGGTATACGGTATGCCGACCCAGACATTGACCACCAGGACGGTGATGCGCGCCAGGGTTGCGGTGGTCAGGAATTTGACGGGAGAAACCCCGAGGTAGCCCAGCAGCACATTCACAGCTCCCTGGTCGGCCAGCAGCCTGGACATTAGCATCAGCGTGACAAATTGCGGGACCGCGATGGTGATGACGAAGATTGTGCGCCAGAATTTCTTGAATTTGATTCCCTTCTTGTTGATCATCAGTGCCAGGATCATGCCGAGGATATAATTGGAGAACGTGGCAAAGAAAGCCCAGGTCAAAGTCCATTGAAATATGCCGACAAAGGTGCGGGACTGGATCGGGTCGTCCCAGAAAATGTTTTTAAAGTTTTCGAAGCCGACCCAGGTGAAGAGGGTCCCCGGCGGCTGATGGCTCTGGTCGTAGTTGGTAAATGCGATCAGGATCATAAAGATCAGCGGCAGGATGGTGAACACCAGAATCCCCAGCATGGGCAGCGACAGGAAAGCATAATGCAGCTTTTTGTCGAAAAGCGCCGTGATGTCCTGCAGGGCGCTGTTCAGTTTGCGGCCCTTGTTAACAGCCAGCTGGTTGTTGTAAGCGGCTTTAATATTGGCGGCATAAACGATCAGGAAGGCGGCAATGATCATCAGGGTCAGGACGCTGAAGAGCAGGATCAGCATCGAGTTGTCGCCCTGGATATATTCATAGATCTGCTCCTTCTCGTTCCAGACTTCCTTTTTAACGGCCTTGCCCAGGGAAGGCAGCAAGGCCAGCCGGGAAGCGCCGAAATTGATCAGGTAAACGATGAAAGCCNNAACAGGTAGCCGAATCCTTTGACCAGCTGCCCGCGCAGAAAGCTACCCGCACCCATCAGGGCATACGATAGCCGGGTCTTGTAGTCGCCTTTCCTGAAGGTGTTCACATAGTATCTCGCTGCGCCGGCAATGGCCAGGGCCAACCGACGCAGAAGCCCCCATATCTTCAGGCCGAGCGCCGCCAGCAGGCGGGGCAGGCGCCGGATGGCGCTGCCCACCTTGTAGGCCAGCTTTAACGGCGGAGACAGGGAAATGTAATCAATGTATTCCAATTTCCGGTACCTCCTCAATCTGGCGGC
>DOFA01000192.1 GCA_003532195.1 Clostridiales bacterium | reverse complement strand
TATGATCCAATATGCCGCGTTGGCGGGCGACCGGTCCCTGATGGATGACGAACTGGCTCACGGACCGGCGGGCGCCTGGATGGCCCGGCAGCAATACCAGATCGCGGATCCGGCTATCTTGCAGGCGATCCAATACCACACGACCGGATGCCGTGGCATGAGCAAGCTGGATAAAATCATTTTCATTGCTGACAAAGTAGAACCGGCGCGGACATACACGCACCTGTCAGAAATCAGGCGTCTGGCGGAAACCGATCTGGATCGGGCGATGTTGATTTGCCTGCGGGAAATCGATTCGTTCCTGATCCGGGAAAAACTGACCCCGCATCCTTATACGAACGAAGCTCGCGCAGAACTGGCCGGCAAAAATTGTCCGGGCAGGGAGGAACCGGCAGAATCCGCTTCTGCCGAGTGATCATGAAACCGGCGAGTGCCGGAGAAAAGAAGGAGGACATGCCATTGACCGCGGAAGAGAAAGCCATGCAGGTAAAAAGCATTCTGGAAGATAAAAAGGCCAAGAACATTGAAATCATCGACCTCGAAGGGAAGACGATCCTGGCGGACTGCTTTGTGATCGCCACGGGGACATCGGTGACGCATATAAAATCGCTCGCCGGAGAAATAGAAACGGAAATGCACAAACGATGGAACCAAAATCCGGATCACGTCGAAGGTTTGTCCACTGGCCGTTGGATCCTGATCGATTACGGCGACGTTGTCGTCCATCTCTTCCACGCCGAAGACCGCGATTTTTACAGTCTTGAGAAGCTCTGGCGTTCTGCCAGATCCTGATTTCTTACCCGCATTATTAGCCGTAATTGACCGGTTTTGTCGAATGGAAGGCCGCTTGTCAGCCTTCCATTTGCGCTATCCTGAGAATCAGACGACACACTGAAAAGAGGTGACGCCGATGTCTGAGGCGAGCAAGAGAAATAAAACCGGAAAACCGTCCATCCGGCCAATGGGAACGGGACTGGTTCTGATCTTTCTGATCATGATCGGATCACTGCTCTGGCACTGGATTTTCCCGCGGTTCGAGCCGGTGGTCGTCCAGGCAGCGACAGCCGCGGCGAAACCTGATTTGGGCACCGGTGCGGCTCCAGCTGCGGCTGCGTCGGGATCCGCTGCCGCCGATCCAGCCGATCTGATTCCGATCCACCTGGTTGGTGCGGTCAGAAATCCGGGTATTTATCTGGTCGCCCGCGGCAGCTATCTCTACCAGTTGGTTGAACAAGCCGGCGGGCTTGCTGAAGGCGCAGCGGTTGAAAGCATCAATCTGGCCATGAAGCTTGATAGCAATCAGCATATCTATTTGCCGACCCGGGAGGAAATCGCCGCTGATCCGGAATTGGCCGTCGACCCGGGTACAATGACAACGGCCGGCCCGCTGATCGATCTGAACCAGGCAACTCTGGATGATTTGGACAGTCTGCCGGGAATCGGGCCGTCTACAGCAACGGCCATACTGGAATTCCGCAAAAAAAATGGCTCTTTCCAATGCGTCGAGGATCTGATGCAAATACCAGGCATCAAGGAGAGCCGTTTTAATGCGATCAAGGATCTGGTTGTGGTCAGATAAAAATCAGGAGCTGCTCAGGGTCAGGTTTCCGGAAACGGTATGAACTTGCAGCGGTACGGTGCCCTGGTTCAGGTTACCTTCCAATTTCCGCTTGGTTTGCCTGATGATCTGAAGGGGCAGATTCTGGTTCTGAAAACTCCCGGACACCGTCGAATATTCCAACTGCAGACCGGTTTCGGGCGGGATCCGGATTTGCACGTCGCCTGATGTTGTGCTGATATCGGCAGCCCCAAATTGGACCCAGTCGATCTGGACCGCACCGGAAACTGTTTTGCCGCTGACTTGACCGGTACAAGCCGATAGATTGATGGAGCCGGACACATTCGTGAATGTTATGCTCTGGATATGAGCCCGGTCAACCTGTAAATTGCCGGAGATGCTGCCAAACTGCAGCTGGGACCAAGAATATTCCGTTTGACCGGACAGAAGGCAGTCCCCGGAAGTGGTGCGGATCTGCACTTCGCCGGTGTATTCAGCCGGAACCTGAACCTGGATCGCCAGGTCTGAGCTGTAATAGCCAAATCTTGGGTAATCGGCATAGATCAGCAATTCATGGCCGTCTTTTTTCGCATTCCAGGCAACTGGATTGCCCAACGTCCGGTAACTGCCGGACAGACGGGCTGTGACCAGAGTGTCGCCGACTGTGAGGGTAATTTTTTCAGAAATCGAGGTGATTCGAATGATTTGAATATCGGCGAGATCCACAGATCTGGTTTCATCGATCGACAACTTCTCTCCGGCAGACCAATTCCCGTTTTTAAACCGGTCGATCAGGCTGCCCAGGCGAACCGGCAACTGGCTGCTGTCGAGTAAAGTGGCCCATCCGGTTGTCCGGACAGCCAGGATGATGCCGGCGCTCAAGCTGAATATAAAAACAATCAGACAAATCAGGATGACAATGAACAAGCCGGGCTTTTTCATGTTTGGCTGCCTCCTGTGACCCATTTTCTATTCCAGCGCACATAGCGGCTCAGACCGATACAGAGCCATTTGGTCAGATAAACCATCAGGATGATCGCCAGGATGGTGAGCGCTGTCAGCGCAATGCCGAAAAGAACCAGGATCAGGCTGGCGATGCCGGATTTTAGAATGGCTACCGTGAAGAGGACACAGGCTGCGACGCCGATGCTGCCGGCGGCAACCCAGAAACCGAACAAGGTGCAGTATAGGCTGATCCAGATCGGGATGCCCAGGAAGACATTCAGCAAGATGACAGCCAGCAGAGCGGCACCATTGATCTTGGTCGGCATAGACGGTTTCACTTGAGCTGCCGGATAGGGGACATCGGCATAATGTGCTCTGCGAGGAAGCGGCTGGGCAGCGGCACCTGACGGCGCCTGATCTTGATCCTGATGCTGATATTCGGGGGTTGTCGGTGATGGCCGGGCAGCGCGGTCATCCGCCGCGCTTTCTTTATATTGCTGGGCAATTTCCAGCGGATCGCCTAACTCGGTGGTTATTTCAGCTTCGGTCTTTCCGAGAGCCAAAGCGCTGGCGAAATGCTCTTCAAAATCAGCCAATATATCGGATACTGCGGTTGGACCAAGGTCATGCAGTTCTTGCTGCAGAAGACGCATAAATTGATTCTTATTCATGAGCGGGCACCCCCCATAATTTTACCGACATGTTGCGTGAACAGCAGCCATTCTTCAAGCAGTTCCCGTTGCGCTTGCCGGCCAGCCCCGGTAATGGCGTAATATTTACGCGGCGGCCCTTCCGGCGATTCCCGCAAATAGGTCGTCAGCTGCCCATCGGCTGCCAGTTTGCGTAAAATGGGGTAGATGGTGCCGTCAGCTATCTGGATGGTCTCAGAAAGGGTGCTGGCCAGCTCATATCCGTAGCGATCCTGATTGACCAGCATCGACAGGACACAAAGCTCGAGGACCCCTTTCTTAAATTGAATATTGCTCATAGCATGCACTTTCTCGCTCTTGGAGCCATTTCAACCGAATTTCCAGCTAATATACAATGTACTGTACTAATTATAAGATGGTAACTAGATTATGTCAATAGTAAATGATGCAACTTTCCTATTTTTTCCAACCTTGCTGGCGTGGGAAAGATTTACAGAAACCGAAGAATAGATTATGATAAGTAGAACGAATGATTGTGTTAGCCGCAGGCGGCTGGGCAGGGGGATAAAATGATTGATTTTTCAGATGAAGCTTCCAGAAATGCATTTCGCCATACTTCGGCGCATATTCTGGCGCAAGCCGTGAAACGCTTATATCCGGCAACACTCCTGGCCATTGGGCCGGCGATTGAGAACGGATTCTATTATGATTTCGATCGGGCGGAACCTTTTACTGCGGACGAATTGAACCAAATTGAAGAGGAAATGAGACGGATCGTCCGGGATCATCTGCCGGTCGAACGTTTTGAATTGCCGCGCGCCGAAGCCCGCGAGCTGATGCTGCAAAAAGGGGAACCCTATAAAGTCGAGCTGATCGATGACCTGCCTGCGGACGCTGTGATTTCCTTTTACCGCCAGGGGGACTTCACGGACCTTTGTGCCGGGCCGCATCTGGCGAATACTGCAGAAGTCAGGGCATTCAAGCTGACTCAGGTCGCTGGCGCTTACTGGCGGGGCAATGAAAAGAACAAGATGCTGCAGCGGATCTACGGCACCAGCTTTCCGGACAAGCAGCAGCTGAAGGAATACCTGGATCGGCAGGAAGAGGCGCGCAAGCGCGACCACAACAAGATTGGCCG
>DOFA01000021.1 GCA_003532195.1 Clostridiales bacterium | reverse complement strand
CGGCCATGCAAACTATGGATGTCTGCTGCGAATGCGCTGCCAGTTTAATTTACAGCCTGCTGCTCCAGGGGTGGCTGATTCAACTCGTCAGTTTCGGAGCCGAACGGCAAGTCCAGTCCGGCAGCGGACCGCTCGATTTCCAGAGGTTCTATCACTGGCTGGCCTGTGTGCCGTTTGACGGCCATCTGTCTTTTTCCAGCCGGCTAGCCGCCGAACCGGCCAACCGGTTCGATGCTCCGGCTATTTTTTTGATCACGTCGGACCTGAATCCAGAACTGCTGAACACGCTGGCCAGATTACACCGGGACCGGCGGTCAGTTCACACGCTGTTTGCCGGGTCCGGTCCTGACGGCGCCGCAGAATCGATTCTGGCCGGCCTGATGAATCAAGCCGGCTTTCCGGCCTGGTTTATCCATTATGGCGAAAACCTGGCTGATATCCTGCAGAAAAGCCCGCTCTGATGATCCGGATCGCTGAGGAAAAAATCCTGACCCGCCTGGCCGATATTATCGTGGCTGCGATTCTGACCACGAGTATAACCGAAGCGATCTGCCTTTTCCGGGGGTTGGAAGGTTCGCTGCCGCTGGCACTGGCCGTGTCCCTGGTTTTATGCTCATTGTTGAGTTGTTTTTTGGTACGCTGGTGGCTGGCACCGGCGGTTCTGCTGCCGGCATCCCTGGTCGCGCTGCTTTTGCTTTGGCGTTTTGATTTAATCGCCGCTGCCGGGCAAAAGATGGCGGAATTTTTTCTCTGGAGCTATTCCTGGCTGCGTTTTGGCCAGCCGGACGCCCCTTCACCCGGCTGGCCGACCTGGCTGCGGCTGCTCCTGCAGCTGCCGATCGCTTTGCCGCTGCAGCAGATGATCCGTAAAGTGACCTGGTTTCCCGCCTATGTCATTCTGTCTGCGGTTGTTTTTACGCCGCTGTTGATCTGGTATCCGGATGCCCTGCCCATACTGCTTCTGGCGATCAGCGGGCTGATCATCCAGATGCCGCGCTGTTTTGTCCGACTGGTTAAAAAAGAACGGCCGCTGGAACCTGAACTGCCGCGGGCAACCTTACAATTTCTGGCGATTCCGCTGGCTGTCATCTGCCTGCTGCTGGCACAGGCAGTCATACCGGCTTCAACCAGGCACTGGCGAATGCCGGCGCTAGTCAACCAGCTTCGTGACTGGCGCGACCTATGGCAGAACAATGTCGGCGAAAGCCGTTCCTGGAAACTATTTGACCTGTCAGCCTATGGATTTCAGCCAATCGGCATCCGCCTGGGCGGCCCGGTTCATACCAGCGAAACGGTTGTGCTGGAAGTTCGGACCGACAATCCGGTCCTGCTGCGCGGTTCGAGCAGCGATCTCTACACCGGGGACAGCTGGCGGCGTTCAACAAGCCGATACTACCGGTTCGCCAGCAACCTCTGGTGGCAGCTGCGCCGGCAGGCTTTTGACGCCGGACTGCCATCCGGGGCCGCCGGGCGGTCTTTTCTGCAGCAATACAGCCGGCCGGCCACGCTGGAGATCCGGTCCTATGCTTCCCAATCAACTCTTTTTGCCGCCGGCCGGGTCAAGCGGATCCAATCGGATAATACGCTCGATTTTACGCCTTATTTCACCGAAAACGGCAATTTGTTCATTTATGGCGGTGCGCCGGAACGGTTTGCCTATACCCTCGAAACTGAATGCCTGGATCGCAGTCAGGCTGGTTTTGATCAGGCTTTGCTGGCAATCGAGGCAGCAGCAGCTCAGAGCACCGATTATAATTGGGGAAAAATCGGCCAGATGTACCTGCAATTGCCCGAACAGCTGCCGCCGGAGGTAAGCGCAGCTGCACTCGCTGCTGTTGATCCCGATTCCAGCCCCTATCAGCAGGCACTGGACTTGCTTTCCTTCTTTCAGACCGGTTTCACCTATTCCCTGGAACCGGAAATGCCGCCGGAAAATGTCGATTTCGTGGCGAATTTTCTCCAGGCGCGCACCGGGTACTGCGTCTACTATGCGACGGCGATGGCCGTCATGGCGCGGACTCTGGGCATCCCTTCCCGATATGTTGAGGGATTCTTGCTGCATCAGAGAGGTTCCCGCCCTTCTGATCCGCAGCTCTGGCTGGCGACNNCCGCCTGGACCGAACTTTATTTCCGGGGTATCGGCTGGATCACTTTCGATCCGACACCGGCCGGTTCGCTGATTGAACCGGTTCCAACCGGAGAACCAGAACGGCCGACACCGTCCCCTGTTCCATCCGGCTCGGCTCCGACGCCGGCAGCGACCGGCGAAGACCCCGGCGAACCGGCGGATCATTCCAGCCGGATCTGGCTGGAACTGCTGTATTTCCTGCTGATCCTGGCTTTGCTGTCCCGTTTGCTGATCGCATGGCTGAGGCGCCGCCATAATAAAATTTTCCAACCGGAAATTATTCGGCGCCGGCTGCCTGACCCGGCTAACCGTCTTGATTTTTATTATCATGATTTACTGCTTCAGCTCGCTTGCCTGGATATCCGGCCGGAACGCGGCGAAACGCTGGCCAGCTTTGCCGAACGGGCCGACCGTTATCTGCGTCTGGACAAGCTGCCGCTGCCGGAAATCCTTTGGCCGGTCAGCCGCTGGCGTTATGGCGGCCAACCGCCTGATGAAGCGGATCTGGAGAAAATCGCCAGTTTGCATCAGCGCCTGGAAATCCGGCTGCAGGAAAACATGAACCGTCTGGCCTACTTTATCCGCCGCATTATGACCTGACCGAACTTTTCTTATAGAATTGCGGCGCAATGCCAAAACGGCGTTTGAACATTTTAGAAAAATTGAAGACATCGTCATACCCGACACTGCGGGCGGCTTCGCCGACCGTATAGCCGCGGCTGACCAGATAGAAGGCCGCCCGGTCCAGCCGCAAATTGATCAGATACTGCTTGGGCGTCTGGCCGGTCGACCTGGCGAAGATGCGGCCGAAATAGCGGCGATCGATGCCGATCAGGCGGGCGATGCCGCCGATACTGATCGGCCGGGCATAATTGGCTTTCATATAGTCCGCCGCCCTCAGCACATAGGCGTCGCTGCCCGGCTGCGTAACCGTTTCGCGCTGCAGCAGCGCGAACAATTCGAAAATCCTGGCGCATAAGAACAGCTCCGGCGCTTGCTGGTCCTCAACTTCTGCCCGGATCTTTTCAAATATCCCGCTGAGGTAAGGAGCGAAGACTGTTGACCGACCCTTGCTCAGCGGTGATTTTTCCAGCAGGCCGGCAATCCGGTTGCCGGTAAATCCGATCCAGACATAACGCCAGGGTTCCTGGTGATCTGCCTGATAAAAGGTCAGCTCTTCCGGGCGGATCAGGAATAGCGAACCTGGCCCGAGATCGTCGCGCACGCCGCCCCGCTCAAGGAATCCTTTGCCGGACAGAATGAAATGGATCAGATAATATTCCCGGGCGGCCGGTCCATAGCTATGTCCCGGTATGCAGTCTTCCCAGCCGCAAGTCAGGGGATTGATATCCTGAAAATGCTGGTTCAGGATCGAAATGTCGATGACATGCTGTTCTGCCATTGATAAAGCTCCTGATCAGGCCTCGTCGTTTATCTGCGGACTAAGTTACATTATGACATATTTTCCATCCATAATGCAATTCATCGCCGCACCAGACTCTGCTAAATTTATGTCAGCACCAGATCAAATCTGCAATAGGAATGATACCGGCCCGGTGCTGGCCGGTTTAGAAATTCGGAGGTTTCAAATGACCAAAATTACTTTCATGGGTGCCGGCAGCACCATCTTCGCCAAGAATGTCCTGGGAGACTGCATGTCCACAGCAACCTTTGCCGACAGCGAAATCTGCCTTTATGACATCGACGCCAACCGTCTGAATGAATCGGCGCAGATGCTCACTGCGATCAACAACAACGTCAACGCCGGACGCGCCGCCATCAAATGCTTCCTGGGCGCGGAAAACCGCAAGGATGCCCTGCGCGGCGCCGACTTCGTCGTCGATGCCATCCAGGTCGGCGGGTATGACCCCTGCACGATCATCGACTTCGAAATTCCGAAAAAATACGGCCTGCGCCAGACGATCGCCGATACGCTGGGCATCGGCGGCATCATGCGTGCCCTGCGCACCATTAATGTTCTGGAAGGTTTCGCCCGGGACATGGAAGAAGTCTGCCCCAATGCCTGGTTCCTGAACTACACCAACCCGATGTCGATGCTAACCGGCTTCATGCTGCGCTATACCGGCGTCAAGACCGTCGGCCTCTGCCACAGCGTGCAGGTTTGTTCCGAAGGCCTGCTGACGGACTTAGGTCTGGAAGATAAACTGGAGCGCCGCAAAGAACTGATTGGCGGCATCAATCACATGGGATGGCTTCTGGAAATCAAGGACCAATATAATAATGACCTGTATCCGGAAATCCGCCGCCGCGCTTTGGCGAAAAACCAGAATGAAAAACATGATGATATGGTGCGCTACGAATACATCAACCGCTTCGGCTATTATTGCACCGAATCCAGCGAACACAATGCCGAATACAATCCTTTCTTCATCAAGACAAAATATCCGGAACTGATCGGCCGGTACAATATCCCGCTGGACGAATACCCGCGCCGCTGCGTCAACCAGATCGCCGGCTGGGAGAAACAGAAACTTGACCTGATCGCTGATCCGAGCCTGACTCATAAGCGCAGCCAAGAGTACGCTTCCTATATCATGGAGTCAATTGTCACCGGAAATCCCTATAAAATCGGCGGCAATGTCCTCAACCGCGGCAGCCTGATCGAGAACCTGCCAGCCGACGCCTGCGTCGAAGTGCCCTGCCTCGTGGACGGTATGGGCATTCACCCCTGCTATGTCGGCAAACTACCGCCGCAGCTCGCAGCAATGAACATGACCCACATCAATGTGCATCTGATTGCCATCGAAGCCGCAGTCACCCGAAAAAAAGAAGCCATCTATCAGGCCGCGATGCTCGAACCCCATACCGCCGCCGAGCTTTCGATCGACGATATCGTCAAGATGGTCGACGAACTGATCGCCGCCCATGGCGATTATCTGCCCAAATATCGTTGACCGGCGAGGCTGGTCCGTCAGCAGCCAGCGCCCGGCTGTAATATTTGTATTAATTATTATAATAATTTGTTGACATATTATTTATATCAGCGTATGCTGAAAATATCCAATCAGGCAAATAAATACCTTGGACAAGAATTACAACGGAGATCTTATGATTGTTGGGCAATTTAATGATTCGTTTCAACCGATTACCGATGGCGTCGCTGCAGTCGTCCGAAATTATGCTCTCAAGCTCGGGCAAATGGTAGGTCCGCAGGGCGGATCGTTCGTTATCGTGCCGTCCTTCCCTGGTTTTACAGACCAGGATCAGGGATATCAGATACTCCGCTATCGCTCTTTGCCGATGATTTCCCGACCGCCTTATCGCATCGGTCTGCCAGAGTTTGACCCGGCATTTAAAAAGAAACTGGGTTCAGTTCCCTTTGATATCGTTCATGCTCATTGTCCTTTCAGCGCCGGAAAACTAGCCTTGCGCGTGGCAAAAGAAAGAAACATTCCCTTGGTGGCCTCTTTTCACACCAAGTATTATGATGACATTCTGTCGGCTGTGCGATCCAAATGGCTAGCCCAAAAAATCCTGAACTTCATCATGGAGTTTTATTCGCAGGCAGATGCCGTCTGTACCGTCAATGAAGCGACTATTGAAATATTAAATGAATATGGTTACCGAGGCCCGGTCCACGTGATCGAAAATGGCACCGACCTGCAGGCTGCGGATCCCGAATCACGCCGCAGCAGCGCGGGCAACCGTGTGATAAGCGAGTTGAAGATTGAAGACAGCGAACCGGTTCTGTTTTTTATTGGCCAGCATATTTGGCAGAAGAATCTGCGCATGCTCTGTGAAGCTCTGCGAATTCTCAAAGACCGGATGCAACCGGTTCAGGACAATGGCCGTGCTTTCCGGATGTTCTTTATCGGGGACGGGGATGCGGCAGAAGAGATGCAAAAACTCGTCGCCGCCAGTCATTTGGAATCGGAGATATCCTTTCTCGGAGCCATCAATGATCGGGAATTTGTTCGGGGGATGTTCGAACGCGCTGACCTTATGCTTTTTCCTTCCATGTATGATACGGGTGCCTTAGTCCTGCGAGAATCGGCAGCAGCGCTCTGTCCGTTTGTTCTGATTGCCGGCTCGACGATTGCCGGCGATATCAGGCATGGTGACAATGGATTTTTATCGATCAATGATCCGGCGGCCTATGCAGATACGATCATAAATGCTATGGCCGACCCTGAACTTAGGATAGCTGTTGGACTGCGGGCTCAACAAACCTTGTATCGCAGCTGGGGCACCGTCGTTGGCGAATTATTTACCGAATATCAGAACATCATCGCCAGATACAATCACAAAAAGCAAATTGCCGCCAGTTATGGATTTTTTCAAAAAAGCTCCGGACCTCAGAATTAATTTGGAGCAGGAAGCGATTATTTAATGAGGACTCTGAGTGCTGCAGAACTAGTCGGTTGCATGGTGAATAGTATCAGTCACCGGGAGGATGAAGAGGAATATTTAACCTTTCTTCGTTTCACGGACCGGCAAATACAAGTGTATGAACCTAATGCGCAATTTCATCAGATGAGTCTCTGTTCATCGGGTGTTTACCTGACTTTGGACACCAATGGCGATGAACTCTCACTTTCCTGCAAGATAGCTGAACTCAATCCGATCGAGCTCGTTCAGGTCAAAGGAGATGTAACCTTCGGGCAGATCCTCCACACGCTGGGCGAAACCCTTAAAAATGTCATCTGGGCAGGCGGTCAACTGGACATCAGCCAGCATTTTGATCTGTACATCGACGATGTCTACATCAATTCCGTTAGTATCGGGTCAGGCCAGCTGACATTTTCCCTCCCTAATCCCGAGCACGAATGGGTCAATGTAAAGATCTGGTTCCCTTTGTACAAGCCCTTGTCTGTACGCCAGGTTTCGATCAATGGTGAGTGGCGCAATACCAGCGAAAAACGTCCGGTTCTATATGCCTTCGGCGACTCGATCACCCAGGGATTCGTTGCGGGCAAACCGTCTTTTTGCTATATCGCCCAATTGGCCGAATTGTTAGGTTATAACGCTTTAAACCAAGGTATCGGCGGCGCCATGTTTGACCCGATTATCCTCGACGGCTTTGAAAATCTGGCAGTTCCGGACTTGATCACGGTGGCTTACGGAACCAATGACTGGTCGGGTAACCCGAGCTATGAAAAGATCAAGGAACAAATCACGCTATTTTTCGTGCGTTTGCATCAGCTGTACCCAAACGTCCCAACCTATGTCCTGACACCCATCTGGCGAACTGACATGGATGACATACAGGCAAGCGGCACTTTTACCAGCATCACCCAACTCATCTGTGATATCGCCGGAGCATATTCCCCAGTACAAATCATTGAAGGCCTCAAGATTTCACCGCGCAACCCAGCTTTCTACGCGGATGGTTCCCTGCATCCGAATATTTCCGGCTTTTCCTATATGGCGTCTCGTTTGTTCAAGGCAATTAAAGATTCGCTCCCAGCTTCTCATAATCACCTATGTAACGGGCTGCGAATATCCGTACCGATACTGTGACATGATTCTCTGACGATCGAGGGCTTCTTCTGATGCTATCGATGGCTTTTCAGACACGAATACGGTAACGGCGCCAGGCAAAACCTCTATTTCAACCGGCGTTGTTCCGATGATATCTCCGTCAGCCTGCACCGGCAGAGGGATGCTGCTTTTGACCATGACACATTTATTGGAATTTATGAAATGGGAAAGGTGCTTTGAAGGCCTTTCTCTTATCATTCTGAACAGATATAAAGGATAATCCAGGATGGTTTTGAAGCTGACGATCCACACATCGAGGTGTCCATCATCGATACGGATATCAGGTCCCCGCGGGTACAAGGTCTTGGCAAGCATGCCGCAATTGAAAACTGCAGCTTCAACGGCGCGGTACTTAACGGTCTTTCCGTCGACATCAACCGTGATAAGCCGGCGCCTCATCTTGAACAGATTGCGAAAAGCTCCCCATATATATGCNNTGCTTTTACTCGTCGTGTCCCTGATCACTTTGGCGCTGGTGCCCAGGCTGGCGTTAAGAACACATACGCGCTTATTAATCCTCATGGCGTCTATCTTTTTTAGAACGTGCGTACCGGCAATCAGCGCCACAGCTTCGTTGATTTTTAAAGGGAGACCAAGGTCGCGCGCCAGCAGATTTCCCGTCCCCACTGGTATAATGCCCAGCGGTAATGAGTTGCCGACAAGACCGTCGATAACCTGTGATACAGTGCCGTCGCCTCCGGCAGCCACGACGAAGTCGAACTTTTCATTTTTCAGGCGGGCGCGAACGATATCGCCTGGCTTGTCATTCTTGGCTGTCTCGTGAACCACATATTCGATGCCAGCGCCTTTAAAATGAGTCTTTACAGACTCGAGCACTGGTTCTCGCGCATTGTTCCCGGCGACCGGATTAAGTACAACAAATGCTTTCATACTTCCTTGTTGATTGTCTCCAATTAATTAAATACATCAATCCTCGTATCTGCGCACCTGTTCAAGGGATCTTATCTATGACAAGCAAAGTAGATCATGTCAAGTGGAATATCAAACATTTCTGCACTATTTTTTCACTAAAAAACCGTTTTCCGCATCGACATCGGCCATTCTTTGAAATCTTTGTAAAAAGCAATGCAACAGCCAGCTGGCCAAGATCATAATCATTACTGATCGGGTTGGCCGGATCAATATGGACAGTTTCGATATTTTTGACTTGTCAGCTTTTTCTAAGCTCTTGTGAAAAGATTACCAACCGCTAATATAACAAATGCAATGAGCGCCCACCATACTGGTGCAAATAATAAACTGAAGGGAATTACGACCATCAATAATGCTGCCACAGCCACGATCAAGGCAATCCAGAAAGTTGTATTCGCGGGTCTTGATAATTTTAGTCTCATAGACGACGCCTCCTATCACAACGAAAGATAGATCTAACTGCTAATAACCCACAGCTGCCGGTAAATTGATTATAGCACACCGGTAACATTCAAGGGAATCCTACGCGTCCTATTAAGCGGAGAATTCGCCTTCGAGAACACTTTTTATTTCCCTGAGCCGCGCGTGCAGGCGCCTGCCCAGAACCGCCCGGATTAGGGGAGTCAGCACCCGAAATGGCCAATTGAATTGAAAATCCTGCTGTTGAATCAAGCGGGTCCCCCGATTGTCCGCCAGAATCCGATAAGTAAGATGCCCTGTCATGCCTGCGCCGGAAAAATCTTCCTCAAGGCAACCGGGCGGGGCAAAGTGTGTGATCCTGGACAAAATCTCACCTTGTACAAATGGCAGCATCCTGACAACCTCACGATAACCGGTCCCAACTCCGACTGGTTCGGGTGTGGTTTTTTGTAGAAGCAGAACGGGCGAACCGCTTTTTTGCGGATACAGGTCCTTGTCCCGCAAAAATGAAAAAACAATATCTGGCGGTGTATCAATATCAATGGTAAGCTCAAAATACACGTGCAGCCAATCCCTTCAGAAATGCCGAGGCTGGATCGGGCAGAATCAGACCGATGCGCGCGGGGAAAAATGATGATGCCCACTTCTTATGTCTGTTTCAATCATATCACCCGGATATGAAAGAAAAAAGGTCTCTTGACGAACGATCATTCCGCATATTTGCCAGCCTTGTGTCAACGCCGGGCGATTTTTGCCCCTGGCCGCCGAGAGATAATTGACCATCTACAGCCGACCGGAAATTAACCACCCATAAAATGCTGTTTTATTCTCAAGAAAAGTATATGAAGGTCCAGACGGAGACAACAGGATCAGGATGATTGGTAATCTTAAGCAACACTACACAATAAATTCAACAAAGCCCGAACTTCTTGTTCGTTTTTGCAAACTAGGGAGAATTATAAGAGAAGTATATGAAGGGGTTGGTGAAATTGGGATTCCTAAAAGGGTCTATAAAATAATTTGTGCTAATGGCTGAACCATATAAAATAAGGATATGGAGGCCAGAAGCAATGGAC
>DOFA01000096.1 GCA_003532195.1 Clostridiales bacterium | reverse complement strand
AGGCTATCAATAAGACGTCTTAATGTCTTCATCATATTTCAATCCCCCTTTACTGCCAGCACAGCAGCAGGCGCGGCTTATTCAGCTGGATTTTCCATGATCCCCAGAAACAGGGGCACTCCGGTTGTTGTGTCGACGATCGCATAGATGAACGGACGGTCGAAAACCAGCTGAACATCGCTGAACGGCATGCTGGTCAGACTGACTTCCACCGAAGTCACCGCGGCAGCTTCCGTACCCAGTTCATCAACCCGGCAGAAAGTCTTGTGTTTAATCTCACTGATATAAAGGTTCTTGGCCCGGCTGGTGTTCATCAGGGAAAAATCGGCCGCGCCCGGTTCAAAAGCGATGCCCATGCCCAGGTTCTTTAGTCCCTCGAGCAGGCTGACTTCATATTTGCTGGTAAATTTCGGCAAACTGAGGCTCACCTCTGCGGATTGCCTGCCGTTCAGCAGCCCGGTCAGTTGCTCGACCGGCATCGCAGCGATCAGGTCGCGCGGCTGGCTTCCTTCCCTGGGCAGAAACGCCATAAAAGCAAACCGTCCGTCTTGATAAGGCAACAGCACACCCTCGCCGAAATCATTGCTCAGGTAATCCATGCTGCCGGTGCGGTTCATGAATTGAGCCGCGACTTCGCCGGCCGGTCCCGCAAAGAGGCCGTCGCTGGTTTTGTCTGCGTCGAAAACAGTTTGCCAGTCGGCTTTAAAATATACTGCATTGATCAGGTACATGACGACCATCGGATCGATGGATTCAACAATTTTTTCAATCGTTCCTTCTGTTGATTTTTTCACCCAGCGATTAATGGTATCAGCTGCCGAAGCCTGGTTGAAATCCAGGGCCTGGGCGCCGGCGGAGAAATAATCGGCATTCTTTTGCAGGAAGGCTAGATCGGCGTCGAATCCCTGCCGATACCAGATGGAGTTGGCAATGGAAAGCCGGGTTGTAGAATTGGTGTTCATGAGCAAGGTCATCCAATCCCGGCTGGCACGGTTCAAGTCGTCCAGCGTCAGATTGGCAGCTGACATAGCCTCCAGCATCGCCATCCGGGTTGTCGTAGCGGCGCCGTTCAGCGTCATGGCCAGGGCCAGGTAAACCGAGGCCGGCGAAACCAGAACACTGCCCGGATCCCGCGCGGATTCCCGGAAAAGATTCCAGGTGAAATTAGCTACGGAATCGAGATAAGCCGCATCTGGTTCGTCGGGAGACGCCGGTTTCTCAGCCGCTTTGACCCCCGCCATCAGATCTCCGGCAGCGGCTGCGCCGCAGGCGGGCAGCAGCAGGATAGCCGCGAGGCCCAGCGAAAGTAATAGTAAAGCTTTTCGATTTTTCATCAAATCTTGCACCCCTTTCTTAACACTTATTGGACGATATAATGGCGGTGTTTGTTCCATCTAATAACATTTCGCCCACGAAGGCCAGGTTGGGGGGCAATCCGGTTTATTGACCGCAATAATAATTGATAACCGCGTCGGCAACGCCCTGGGCGATCCGGCGCTGGCAATCGGGGTCAAGAAGAATCCGGCGGTCGTCAGGACTGGTGACAAAACCCATTTCCACCAAAGCGCTGACCAGGTTCATTTCCCGCAAGATAGCATAATCGCCAGCCAGCAAATCATTTTCCCCCGTGAACTTCAGTTCGGGGAATTGGTTCAGTATGCTGTCGCGCAGCTGCATGGCCAGCTCCTGCCGGCTGGTATCGTCATATAAAGTATAAGCCGGCGGATTGTCGGCCGAGTTGCTGTACTGGACATATTCAATTTCCTTGCTGTACTTGGACTCATTGGTCAGATAATAGACTTGCAGGCCGCTGACCGCACTGTCGCCGGCATACGCGTTGCAGTGAAGCGAAATCAGCACGACATCCGGATATTGGTTTTGGATATCCAGGAGCAGCCGGGCATCTGCGCTGGCGCCGACCCCCAGCATCAGTCCGCGGCCGCCGCTGTCAGCCGCGTCGCTGTTGATGGCGATCATGGCTTCAAGCTGGGGCAGCAGACCTGCGACAGCTTCACCGCTGTATCCGCGGCCTGGTAATTCGGCTATAAATCGGTCGAGGATCCATTTACCGGTTTGCGCGATACGATTATAGACCGACAGCCAATCGTCGCCGCTTCGGGTCATGTAGACCGTTGCGCCATAATCGGTCAGGATTTTCTGTGCCTGCAGGCTGACCGCGAGCGTGACGTCTTTCTCGACGATCAGGGTCCGGCCGGAACTGTCTGCGCAGCTGGTGCCGCCGTCGTGGCCGCCATGACCGGCGTCGAGAATCACCGTGATACCCTGGAGCGGCTTTGTTTCATCTGCCTTGCCAATATAGGCGGACAGGTCGGGCTGACGGACAACCGGCAGGCAGGAATGGGCCGGCCAACGGCGCAGGCCCAGGGCCGGCGTTGGCTCGGGCTCACCAGTTTCAACCGGCAAAGGTCCTGTAACCAGAGGTGCTGTCGTCGCCTGGCTGGCTGACGCCGATCCGGTTGTTCCGGCAGCCGGTTCGCCGGCTGATGTTTGGCTGCTTCCCGACGTTCCGGCTCCATCTCCGGACGGCAAAACGCCGGTCAGGGATAAGGCCAGTATCGCCAGGCAAATCAGGACTAAAATACTGAGCGTTAATTTGGTTGTCCGGTTGGTCACAGCGGCCTGCCTTTCATTCTACAGTGACGCTTTTCGCCAGATTGCGCGGCTTATCGACATCCAAGCCTTTATTGACCGACATATAATAAGCAAACAGCTGGGTCGGCGTCACCGCCAGAATCGATGACAGCAGCGGATCGGTCTGCGGGATGCTGAACACAGTGTCGCAGACTTCGGCAGCTTTTCGGCAAGCCGGCGAGAGAATGCCCAGGACAACGGCGCCGCGGGCCTTGACTTCGCGGATATTGCTGATCATCTTGTCCACCAGCGCCGGTTGTGTCAGGGGGCAAACCACCAGCGTGCCCTCTTCGATCAAGGCAATTGTACCATGCTTGAGTTCGCCGCCGGCATAAGCTTCCGAATGGATGTAGGAAATTTCTTTGAGTTTGAGCGATGCTTCCATGGCCAGCGCATAATCCAGGCCGCGGCCGATAAAGAAAATGCTGCGGGCGTTATAGTGTTCGGCGGCAAAACGCTGGATCTGGTCCTTGACTTTCAGGGTTTCGGTCAGCATTTCCGGCAGTTTGGCCAACTCGCCAAGGTATGCGGTCAACGTGGACTTGTCAATCCGCCCCAGGACATGGGCCAGCTGAAAAGCTATCAGGTACAAGGCTGCCAGCTGGGTGTTGTACGCTTTGGTCGAAGCTACTGCGATTTCCGGGCCGGCTGCGGTGTAGATGACCGAATCAGCCTCACGGGCAATTGAACTGCCGACGACATTGACGATGGCCAGAATGCGGCCGCCGCGGTTTCTGGCCTCCCGCATGGCAGCCAGGGTGTCCAGGGTCTCGCCGGATTGGCTGATGATCACGACCAGGGTTTTATCGTCGATAATTGGATTGCGGTAACGGAATTCCGAAGCCAGGTCGACCTCGACCGGGATGCGACAAAGCTGTTCGAACAGGAACTTTCCGACCATGCCGGCATGGTAAGCAGTGCCGCAGGCAACAATCCGGATGCAGCGCATGTTTTCCAGCCAGTCCCGGTCCCAGTCGAATTCCGGCAGACTGATCCGGCCCCCGCGCAGGCGTGGCTGCAGGGTATCACGGACAGCCCGGGGTTCCTCATGAATCTCTTTCATCATGAAGTGTTCGTAGCCGCTCTTCTCCGCTGCTGAACTATCCCAACTGACTGTCATGGCGGCGCGGCTGACCTGCCGGCCCAGATTGTCGAACAGCCGGACGCTGTCCTTGTCGATACAGGCAATTTCACGGTCCTCCATAATCAGGATCTGGCGCGTATGCGATAAAATTGCCGGAATATCCGAGGCGATGAAATTGCAGTTCTGACCCAGACCGATAATCAGGGGGCTGTCTTTACGCGCGGCGATAAACTGCCCGGGGCAATCAGCGCAGAGCACCCCCAGGGCGTAGGAGCCTTCAATGTCGGCTAGCGTCAGCCGGACTGCGGCCAGCAGGTCGCGGCCGGTATCCTGCATGAAATGGTGCTCAACTAAATGGGCGACTACCTCAGTGTCGGTCTCGGAATGGAACCGTATCCCCAGGTCCTGCAAATACTGCTTCAATTCCAGGTAGTTCTCGATAATGCCATTGTGGACTACCGCGATCCGGCCGCTGGCCGACAGGTGAGGATGGGAGTTTTCATCGCTGGGGGCGCCGTGGGTAGCCCAACGGGTGTGACCGATGCCGATGTGGATCCGGCTGTCCGGATCATGGAGC
This sequence comes from Clostridiales bacterium, assembly GCA_003532195.1. GTDB lineage: Bacteria > Bacillota > Clostridia > Saccharofermentanales > UBA5734 > UBA8949. Next base: position 5,196 of record DOFA01000096.1, on the reverse strand, counting down.
AAGCCTTGTTCCGCCAACGTATCGGTCAGGACTTTCAACCGGCCTTTCTTTTTGATGACATTGACCTCGCCGTCCAGAATATAAGCGACTCCTGAAGAGTCATAACCGCGATATTCCAGGCGGCTGAGTCCTTCCAGCAAGACAGGCAGCGCGCTTTGCGTGCCGATATAACCGACAATGCCGCACATGTGAATTTCCTCTTTTCTTGAAATCAGGCGCCGTAACGGCTGACAATCAACTCGGTCAGCTGGTCAGCCATTTTTGCGATCTGCTCCCGGTCCTCGCCTTCGATCATCACGCGGATAATCGGTTCCGTTCCGGACTGTCGAACCAGAACCCGTCCGCAATCCTGGAGCTGGCTTTCCATTTTGCCGATCAGCGACATAATATCGGTATCTTCCAGAGCCCGGGCCTTTTTATCGTTTGGCACCCGGGCGCTTCTTAAAACCTGCGGCAGAACCCGCATGATGTGCCGCGCGTCACTCAGGCGCTGGCCGTGGCTTACCAGCGCCCGCATCAGGCGCAGCGCGCTGAGCAAGCCGTCGCCGGTCGTCGCGTCGTCCAGCAGAATGATGTGGCCGGATTGCTCGCCGCCAATGTTATAACCGCAACGCAGCATTTCCTCGAGCACATAACGGTCGCCGACCTTAGTTTTAACAAGATTAAGCCCGATATCACGGGCCATGATGTCCAGACCCAGGTTGCTCATGACTGTCACAACCAGCGTGTCGTCGCGCAGCGCACCTTGTTCGTGCATGTCATGCGCTATAATGGCCATGATCACATCGCCGTCGACTTCGATGCCATTCTCATCGACCGCGAGCATACGGTCCGCATCGCCGTCGAAAGCGATGCCGATATCACAGCTTTCCCGCCGGACAAGTTGGCGCAAGCGGTCCAGATGGGTCGATCCGCAGCGGTCGTTGATGTTTGTACCGTCCGGCTCGATCCCAATCGCACAGACTTCAGCCCCGAGATCACTGAAAAGAGCGGGCGCAATATGGGCACTGGCTCCGTTGGCACAATCCAGTCCGATTTTCAAGCCGCTGAGGTCGACGCTCATGCGGCGTTTCAGGTGTTCGGCATAATCATGCGAAGCATATTTCTTTTCAATCCGCCGGCCGATACCAGATCCGACCGGTCTTTCAAAATCGCCGGTTTCGTAGGATTGAATCAGATCCTCGATTCGTTCCTCCGTGTCGTCCGGCAGTTTGTAGCCGCTGCCGCTGAAAAACTTGATGCCGTTGTATTCATAGGAATTATGCGAAGCCGAAATAACCACTCCGGCGTCGCATTTGTATTTCCGGCTCAGGTAGGCGATCCCGGGGGTCGGTATGACTCCGCCGATAAAAGCATCAGCGCCGGCAGCGCATATGCCGGCAACGAGGGCTGATTCCAGCATGCCACAGGAAATGCGGGTGTCCGTGCCGACCAGGATGACCGGCCGGTGGCTGTTTTCACCGGACAGAACCAAAGCGCCGGCCCAACCCAGGCGGTAAGCAAGATCCGGAGTTAACTCTTTATTGGCAATCCCGCGGACGCCGTCAGTTCCAAATAACCTCGACATTGATATCTACTCCTTAAAAATTTACTCATTCGAACAGCTCCATTATAGCATCTGGTTTCAGATCCGATATTGCAGAGAACCTGATCGTTGCGCGACAAATACAAGTCTGGTTTATTGCACTAATATTACAGCACCATGACAACGCCCAACTGCCGGGTGCCCCAATGATCAGCTAAGGTTCTTTTTCATTGACTTCAACCTGGATTGTGGCCGGAGATATGCTCCCGGGCCGGACATACATCAGGCTGCGAACATCGATCAGCACATTTAACTGGTAGGAGCCGGCCGACTCAACCGGGCTGTAGTCGATATAAGCCCGGATATCCTCTGGCTTCAGATTTTCAATCGTCGTATATCGGCCTTGCAGGGTGACGATGATCGTTTTTTCCGGAACTGTCGGGATCAATCCCAGTTCCTCGATCTGTTCGATGCCCTCGGCGGCATTGAGCGTAACAGTAAATGATTTCTTATCCACCGGGTTGACAGTGACCTGGATATAAAGCCAGAGAACAATGGCGATAGCCAACGATGAGACAAGTAGAACAATCTTGTTCTTACTGAAAATTCGCCGGCGGATGCGGCTGTTCGGTACTCTATGCTTATTAGAAGCCGATTCAAATTCTGAGGTCACCGGATTTTCGGCCGCAGTTTCCGCGGCTTCGGCAGCCTGGCCATTCGGGCGCGGCTGCCAGCGGCCGGAACGGAACAAGTTGCCCAGATTGCTCAAGCTGACACTCTGCCTGGATGGACCCAGCAGTTTATGGAGAAGCGTGCGCAAAGCGTCCGCATTATCGAGCGTATACAGCCGCCCTTCCAGAGCCAGACTGATGCAGCCGCGTTCCTCGGATACTACAATGGCAATGGCGTCACCCATCTCGCTGGCGCCGATTGCAGCCCGGTGCCGGGTTCCGTAGTCTTTGCGCAAATGATAGTTGTCCGACAGAGGAACGTGGACCCGCGCCGCGGTCAGGCGTCCGTCCCGGATCAGAACCGCGCCGTCGTGCAGCGGCGATCCCTTGTAAAAGATCTGCATCAGCATGGTGGCTGATATCGAAGCGTCCATCACCACGACATTTTCCTGTTCGACCAGCTCACCCAGGCGGGTTTTGCGCTCCAGAATCATCAGGGCTCCGGTCCTGGTTTCAGCCATTTTCTCACAAGCCCGGACAATGGATTCAATCAGGTTATGGGCGGAACCGGACGATTTGCTGGTCTCCTCCGGCGATATGGCGGAAGAAATGACATTAAAGCTGTTGCGGCCAACCGCTTCCAGGGCGCGCCGCAGCTCCGGCTGAAAAATGACAACAAAAGCGATGGCCAGCACAGACAACGTGTTGTTGAGCAGGAACCCGACCGTCGTCAGCCCGGCCAGGCTGCAGATTATGGCAAAGCCGATAATCAGCAGCAACCCTTTCAGAAGCTGCCAGGCACGGGAATCGCGCAGGATTTTCAAGACATAATAGACAACCAGCGCTGTAGCCAGAATGTCCAGAACGGCAACCGCAACATCCAGCAAGCAACCGAAAAACAACAAGCCGTTGGCTAAATCCGAAAATAGATCAGTAATAAACTGGCCCAGGTTGGTCAGAATATCACTGTTGTTCAATTGCACGCAAGTATCCCCCCCGTCCGGTCAGATCCAGTTTATCACAGGATGGGATTTGAAGAAAGCTATTTCAACAGGTTGCCCAATGTTAAAAAATCATTAGGATAAGAAATCAGATGACGGCCTGGAATCCCTCAATAACGCCCCGTTCGAGACGCTCCATGTCCAGCAGCCAGATCACCCGGCCGCTGACCCGGATCAGTCCGTCGCGCTCCATGCTGATCAGCTCGCGGGAAAATGACGGCCTCGGCATGGCCAGGAGGCGGGAAACGACCTCTTTGGAAACCGGCAGCTCGACGGCCTGGGTTGAGACAGTTTTTCGGACGGTTTTCGGGCTTTCCCCTTCTTTTTCCAGTTGCTCGCGCAGCAGTTCCAGCAGGTAATTGGCGATTTTCTGACGCAGGCTCTTTTGCGACAGCAAGGAAATCCGTTTGTTCTGCGCTTGAATCCGGTCGGACAAAATGGTCAGAAAATTCTGCTGGATACCCGGGTTCTGGTTGAGCAGAGTCAGCAGCATCTCCCTCGATATGAAAATGATTTTCGAATTGGTTACGGCCTCGATGGTGACTGAATAGCTCTTTTTATTGCCAAAGATCAGGTATTCGCCAAAAAATTCACCGGCTCCGAGCAGTTCGAGAGTAGCGAAATCACCTGTGCTGGTATATTTTTGCATGGCCAGCTGCCCGTCGATGATCATGCCGATCCCTTTGCACGGGTCGCCCTCGTTGACCAGCACCTCGCCCTTCCAAACCAGACGAATGCTGGTCTTGCCGCAGTATTCGTGGAAGGTATCATGATTGAGTCCCGCGAACAGGTTTGTCGCAGCCAAAGTTTCACAGATCTTTTTCATTGGCGCCTCTTTCTGCATCCTAACCGACTGGCGTCATGTTATGTGTTCAGCCTGATCAGGATTCTGATCAAGAGATTCAGCTTTATTATATCATAGCTGAAACACGATAAGAACATGAACCGGAACATCCGGCTGTCAGCCGGTGTTTGCAGTCAGGCGCCCAGACCGGCCGGCTTTAATCCGGTAGTTTGACAGTTGTAAAATAAGGAAAAAGCTGGAAAGAACTGAAACAAGGGCATCAGCCCTTGTTTTTTTGTCAAATGTCACCCAAATGTAATACCGTACTATATCGTACTATGTTATAATGGAAGAAACTGCGGGGGATAAGATCAATGCGACTTAAAAAATCTGCCTCTAAAAACTCCATTTCTTACTACGCGATTAAGTCCTTTTACAATAACGGCAAGAATACCAGCAAAATCGCACACAAGTTCGGAACCCAGGAAGAACTATCCCAAAAGCTCAAGGGTCAAGATCCGGAAACTTGGGTCAGGGCTCAAATTGTAAAGATGAATGAACAGGAAGATGCCGAGAAACAAGATATTATGGTCAAGTTTTCACCGACCAAGCCGATTGCTAAAGGTGAGCAAAGGCTGTTCAATGGCGGGTATCTGTTCCTGCAGAAAATATATAACGAGTTGGAGCTGGGAAATATCTGCAGCCAACTGGCTCAGAAGTACAAATTCACCTTTGATTTGGACTCAGTCTTATCAAGACTGGTCTATTCCAGAATTATCTATCCGTCATCCAAACTCGCCACCTGTGAAATGTGCAAAAATTTTCTTGAACAGCCTCAATTTCAGCTCCAACACATATACAGAGCCTTGGAGATTATGGCCAAAGAGTCAGATTACCTGCAGGCCCAGCTGTACAAAAACAGCCTGAAAATTGCTGACAGAAATACCAGGATCCTCTACTACGACTGTACAAACTTCTTTTTCGAAATCGAGCAGGAATCCGGACTTAGACAGTATGGTATATCCAAGGAGCACCGGCCCAACCCAATTGTGCAGATGGGATTGTTCATGGATGGAGACGGTATACCGCTGGCGTTCGATATAAACAATGGCAATACAAACGAACAGGTAACCATGAAGCCGCTCGAACAGCAGATCCTGTCCGATTTTGAATGCTCCAGGTTTATCGTCTGTACCGATGCCGGATTATCGTCAA
>DOFA01000203.1 GCA_003532195.1 Clostridiales bacterium | reverse complement strand
CGCCGCACATGCCGGTGCCGTCGACCATGATCGAGTTCATGCTGACGACGGTCTTGATGCCATAATCCCGGGTCAGGTTGCTGACTACCTTCATCATGATCAGCGGACCGATGGCAATGACCAGATCGTACCGGTTGCCTTCCTCGATCAATTTTTTCAGGACATCCGAGACAAAGCCCTTGCAGCCGTTGGAACCGTCGTCCGTGGTCACGAACAGTCGGCTGGAAACTGCCCGCATTTCATCTTCGAGAATAATCAGGTCCTTATTGCGAAATCCGGCGATGATATCCACTTCAGCGCCCATCTCATGCAGTTTCTTCGCTTGCGGGTAAGCAATCGCCGAACCAAGGCCGCCGCCGATAACCGCCACCTTGCCGTAGTTCTCCAGATGTGAAGCCTGGCCAAGCGGGCCGACAAAATCCTGAATGAAGTCGCCTGCTTCCAGACCGCTGAGAATCTGGGTGGTTTTTCCGACAATCTGGAAAATGATGGTCACCGTGCCCGCCGAGCGATCTTGGTCGGCCACGGTCAAGGGAATCCGTTCCCCGTCATCATTGACGCGTAAAATAATAAACTGGCCGGGTTCTGCTTTACGGGCAATCGCCGGCGCATCGATTTCCATCAGGATCACCGACGGATTGAGAATTCTCTTGCGGATTATTTTGTTCAAGACCGATCCCTCCCAATTGTACCGTGCAAGCTCAGTCCTTGCCGTAACGCATCCAATTATAGGCACACCAGCCGATTTTTTTCAACAAAAAAATCTGCCATAATTATGAATGGCAGATTTTTTTGCAGCAAGGAAATCAGAAGGATATCAATGGGTCAAGCCCACCACATGCCGCCCTTGTCTTCCAGAAGCAGGACTTCCTTCAGGAATGTAATCGCTTTAGTCAACCCCTCGTTGCCGGACATCAGGCTGTCTTCATGTTCGATGCTGATTACATCATCATAGCCAACCAGCCGCAAAGCCGAGAAAATATCTTTCCAGATCTGGTAGCCATGGCCATAGCCGACAGTGCGGAAGATCCATGACCGGTTCAGCTCATCACTGTAGTGCTTAGTGTCGAGAACGCCGTTGACCCGAGTATTCTGGTCATCAATCCGGCAATCCTTGGCATGGAAATGGTAAATGGCCGAACCGAGTTTTTTGATGGCGGCAACCGGATCGATACCCTGCCAGAACAGGTGGCTGGGGTCGAAATTAGCGCCGATGGTGTCGCCGACCGCCGACCTCAATTTCAGGAGCGATTCCGGATTGTACACGCAGAAACCCGGGTGCATTTCCAGAGCTATTTTCGTAACGCCATGTTTGCCGGCAAATTCCGCCGCTTTATGCCAGTAAGGAACCAGAACCTCTTGCCACTGGTATTCCAGGACTTTGAGATAGTCTTCCGGCCAGGGGCAAACCACCCAATTCGGCCAGGATGATGCCGGTGAATCGCCCGGACAGCCAGAAAAGGTAACAATCCGGTGCAAGCCCAATTCTTCGGCCAGGCGAACCGTGTTTTCAAAATCGTTCTGGAATGCCGCAGCCATGGCTGGCTGCGGATGAANNATCGGCGATTGTCCTGCGGAATTCAGCTAGTTTATCCTTGTCGCGCAGCAGTTCGCCTGCCGGCACATGCGCCGTTCCCGGATAGCCGCCGGAACCCAGTTCAACAGCCTGGACGCCCAGGCTGGCCAAGTACCGCAGCGCTTCTTTCAGATCAAGCTGGCTGAGGACGACAGTAAAAACACCCAGTTTCATGCTTCATCAAACCTTCCTTATCAATTGATCAGAACTAATCTTATCTTATCATAGCGCATCTGTTTCCAGCTGTACAGGCAGTATTTTACAAGATTTACATGTAAATTTTCATGAAAAATAACCTCTTCCCCTCCTCCTGCCATCGCTGTAACGCCGGGTACAGCCTATTTTCCCATCTGTGTAACAATGAAAGCAAATCACATTGTGAATAGCAGGCTGAACAGGCCTGCATCAAGGACAGGAGGATACCCCGATGAACGAACAACTATTGAAATCATTCAGCGAGCAAATCAATAAAGAGTATTTTTCCGCCTATCTGTACCTGGCCATGTCGAATTGGCTTAATGACCGCGGGTTGAAAGGCGCGGCGAAATGGACCTATGTCCAGTATCAGGAAGAACTGGCCCACGCGCAGAATTTATTCCACTACCTGCAATATCGCGATGTCAGCGCCGGATTCCAGGCCATCGCCGATCCCTCGGGAAATTGGGACAATGAACTGGCAGTCTTCCAGCATATTCTGGCCCATGAGAAAATGGTAACCGATTCGATCAGCAAGCTGGCTTCGCTGGCTTTGAAAGCCGATGACCATGCCGCTTATATTTTCCTGCAGTGGTATGTGACCGAACAGGTCGAAGAGGAAGGCAACGCTACCGATATCATCCAGAAACTTACTCTCGCCGGCGACAACGGCAGCGCTCTGCTCGCCATCGACAGCCAATTGGGCACCCGCGTGTTTGCCGCTCCGGTTGTGCCGGGACTGCCGGCCGGTTTATAATCCGGATCTGGCGCAAGCGCAGGTGCCGTCCGACGAATTCGCGGCATAATCCAGGCTGGCGGATATCCGCTGGTGGAACCAGGCAGCTGTCAGTTCCGGCCACAGGCTTAAGAATTCGCTTTGCAGTGCCGAACGGCTCTGTTGCCAATGCTCCTGCCAGAACGCACAGGAATCTTTACCGATCAGGTTTTGCCGCCGGCTGAGGTAAGCCACGGCTTGAACCGCATCATGCCAGTTGCCCAGCAAGTCCTGATACCTTTTAAATTCCTGAATCATTTGCCGGGCCGAAGGCCCGAGGGTTGTCTGGTGCATTTCCAGCAAGTAACGGAATTGCTTGGAAAAAATCCGCAAGCGGTGCAGCACAACATCCGAAACCTCGCTGACTTCCCGCTCTTCTGCCTGGCTTAGGCGGATCGTTTCCGGAAAGCCGGCCGGGCTGCGCAGGATGCTATGATAAACGGTCAGGTTGGCAGCGGCAGAATACAGCATCACCGGCAGGCATTCCTGCAGGCGGTGCATTTGGACTTTTCCGCGGCCGGTTATGGCCGGCAGGGCCATGTTCAGGGCAGCTTGCGCAGCGGAAAGATCCCGGCCGCGCTGGCTCAGCCAGTCTTGGAAATCCCGGCCGTCCAGCAGCTCCGGCAGACGGGAACGCTTTTTATCCCGTTCTTGCCCCAGCAGGCTAATCAAGTCGGATGAGCTGACGGCCGATTCGGTCCTGCATTCCCCGGCTTGTTCCGCCAGGACATCCAGGTCGCGCAATTCCCCCAATGGCTTGAGCAGCTTACGGTAACCTTTGCGGGCTGCGCGGGTCGATTCGGCATTCAGCCAGGGCGCATACGAATCGAGAACGGTCAACGAACGCCGCAGAGCCACCCGCAAATCATGCACGGCTTCCGCTGATCGGGCCGGATCGGCATCCAGCGCCAGGGGAGCCTGGATCCGGATCTCGTCGAGATAGGCAAGCAGCAGCCGGCGCGCCGCTTCATATGCCGGCATGTCTATAGTCATTTTCAGCGCCTGGGTCATTGATGATCACCTGCATTGTTCAAACTTATCAAGATTACTATAACATAATCTGTGAATTTTCCGAAATATTAAATAGTCTGGAAAAATTGCCCGCCAAACCGTCGGAAAATATTCGACCAGCCATTTTTTTCGTGTATAATTGACAGGTGACTTGAGCCTCGCGATACCTGAGGCTCTAGATTAAGCGAGGTGACTGAATATGATTTCGAATCCCCAAATGGACCAGCTGGCAATCGACGCCATCCGCATTCTCTCCGCGGAAGGCGTGGAAAAAGCCAAATCCGGCCACCCTGGCCTGCCTTTAGGCTCGGCCGCCCTGGCTTATGAGCTCTGGGCCCACCATATGCGCCATAATCCGGCGGATCCCAAGTGGATCAACCGCGACCGGTTTGTGCTCAGCGCCGG
>DOFA01000194.1 GCA_003532195.1 Clostridiales bacterium | reverse complement strand
TTAGGGTTTATCAGCTCTTGAAGGACCTGTATACATCATCAACAGATCCTTTCATAAAGAAATGCTGTTCCGGAATATGATCAACACCGCCGGATATGATCTCGCCAAATCCTTTGACTGTCTCTTCAGTTGTCACATAGCGGCCTTCATAACCCGTGGCTCCTTCTGCTACGAAAAAAGGCTGGGATAAAAATTTCTGAATCTTGCGGGCACGGGTAACCGTAAGTTTATCATGGTCACTTAACTCTTCCATGCCCAGAATGGCGATGATGTCCTGCAGTTCTTTGTATCGCTGCAGGGTCTCCTGGACTTTCCGGGCCACCCGGTAATGATTGGAACCAACAACAGGTTCGGTAAGAATGCGCGAAGATGATTCCAGCGGATCGACCGCTGGATAGATACCCAGCTCGACGACCGCGCGCGACAGGACAGTGCTCGCGTCGAGATGGGCAAAGGTGGTGGCTGGAGCCGGATCAGTCAGATCATCAGCTGGAACATAAACTGCCTGGATGGAGGTGATCGATCCTTTGCGAGTGGAAGTTATCCGTTCCTGCAGCGCGCCGACTTCATTGGCCAGAGTCGGCTGATAGCCAACGGCTGAAGGAATACGGCCGAGTAAAGTGGAGATTTCCGACCCAGCCTGGATAAAGCGGAAAATATTGTCGATAAACAGCAACACGTCCTTATTCCTGGCATCGCGGAAATATTCCGCCATGGTCAATCCTGTCAGCGGGGCGCGCATGCGGGCGCCGGCTGTTTCGTTCATCTGACCGAAAACCATGACCGTTTTGTCGATGACGCCGGATTCGCGCATCTCATTCCATAAATCATTGCCTTCGCGCGATCGTTCGCCGACCCCGGTGAAAACCGAATAACCGCCATGCTCTTTGGCGATGTTCCGGATCAACTCCAGAATCAGGTAGGTTTTCCCAACGCCTGCGCCGCCGAATAATCCGATTTTGCCGCCGCGGCTGAAAGGAACCAGCAGATCAATGACTTTGATGCCGGTTTCCAGCATTTTTGCTTCCGGATATTGATCGGTATATGAGGGCGCCGGCCGGTGGATCGGCCAATGATCGGCCGCCAGAACTGCACCTCCGCCATCGATAGGCTCGCCCAGGACATTGAACATGCGGCCGGCGATTTTCTCACCGACAGGAACCATGACCGGAGAACCGGTGGATTCGGCTTCAGCGCCGCGCACCAGGCCTTCGGTCGGTGCAAAGGAAACACAGCGGACAATTCCCGCGCCGCGCTGCTGCATCACTTCAACATAAATCGTCTCACTGCCGTTTTTAATGCTGACCGCTTCATTGATGCCAGGCAACTCATCGTCTTGGAACCGTATATCCAGGACCGGGCCAATGATCTGGGTTATATAACCTGTTGCCATTCGCTTTGTTCACCTTCCGTCTTATTTTGCGCCGGCTGGTCAGCCAGCGCTTCCGCTCCGCCGACAATTTCGGAAAGCTCGCTGGTAATGCGGGCCTGGCGGGCCTGATTGTTTTGCAGAGTCAATTTTTGCAGCATATCGTCGGCACTCTCGGTAGCATTGTCCATGGCGGTCATTCGCGCGGTTTGTTCGCTGGCGTACGCTTCGGTCAGAGCCCCATAAACCATGCCGTTCAGGTAGGTTGTAATCAGGTAGTTGACAACATCCTCCGCTGACGGCAAATATTCGATGCTGCTGCCGGTTACCAATCCCCGGCGTTTCAAGTATTCCGGCGGAATGACCTGTTCCAGGGCGTCCGGATTGACCGGGAGAACGCGGGTGACCACCGGTTTCATGCTGATAGCCGATTCCATGCGCGTGTAGATAAAGTACACTAAATCCAGTTTTTCTGTTGCATACAGGTCATGGATATAGTCGGAAATGTCCCGCGCCAGATAATAGGTCGGTTCGCTGATCGGATACCGGAAATCGGCAACCACGTCGAATCCGGCATGGATCAGCCTTTCCTTGCCGATGCTGCCGGCAACGAACAGCCGGGCGGTTGTCATCAAACCTTTACGGATATTATCAACCATCTTGTCGCGAATATGATGCTCAGCCGTGGCCACAACGTTCATATTGTAAGCTCCGGCCAGGCCCTGGTCGCCGGTCAGGATGAAGTAGCCGATTTTCCAGGTCTCGCCGAGTTTTTTCTGCCGCAGCTGGAAAAAGGGATCATTGATGACGACACCGGCGTCGCGAAGCTCGACCATGGTCTCCGCGCAGAGCGCAAAAAACGGCATTGTCTTGTTGAGCTGACTGCGGGCCCGGCGGGCTTTCACCGTGCTGATCAGCTCCATGGCACGCGTCATCTGCTTGATTTCGCTAATGCTGTTGATATGCTTTTTCAGACTAGACAGCTGTTCCATATTCCTCGTGTCTGCTCTTCCAGTCCATCAGGTAATCCTGAACAGATTGGTCGACAGCTGCTTTCGCGGACTCGGTAAACTGGCCGCTGGCAGCAATCTCTTCCAGTATAGCCGGATTTTTTTCGCGGACATGCTGAATGAAGTCATGCAGGAATTCCTGCACATCTTCCTTGTCCAGGCTGATCAGCACTCCTTTGTTGGCCAGGTATAACATAATCACCTGGTCTTCCATGGTCCGATGCATGTATTGGGGCTGCTTGAGCACCTCGATCAGGCGTTCGCCTGTCCTCAACTGGACTTGAGTCGTCTCGTCCAATTCCGAACCGAATTGGGAAAACGCTTCCAGCTCCCGGTATTGGGCCAGGTTGATCCTCAGAGGCCCGGCCGCTTTCTTCATGGCTTTGGATTGAGCGGCTCCGCCGACGCGGGAAACCGACAAGCCGACATTGATCGCCGGACGCTGGCCGGAAAAAAAGAGCTCGCTTTCGAGGTAGATCTGACCATCCGTGATAGAGATCACATTGGTCGGGATATAGGCCGAAATGTCGCCGCTTTGAGTTTCGACGATCGGCAGGGCCGTAATCGACCCGCCGCCAAGCTCATCGTTCAGGTGGGCAGCCCGCTCCAGGAGCCGGGAATGCAAGTAGAAAACATCGCCCGGATACGCTTCGCGGCCGGGCGGGCGGCGCAGGAGCAGCGATATTGCCCGGTAAGCCTGGGCATGTTTCGTCAGGTCGTCATAGATGATCAGGACATCGGCTTTATCTTGATACATCAATTCTTCGGCCATCGCACAACCGGCGTACGGGGCGATATACTGCATCGAAGCTGACGCGCTGGCACTGGCTGCCACAACGGTTGTATACTCCATCGCGCCTTTGTTTTGTAAAACCGTCACGACGCTGGCAATAGTGGACATCTTCTGGCCGATCGCAACATAGATGCAATAAACGTTTTTACCTTTCTGATTCAGGATTGCGTCAATGGCCAGGGCCGTTTTGCCGGTCTGGCGGTCGCCGATGANNTTCGCGCTGGCCGCGGCCGATAGGCGTCATGGCATCGATCGCCGTGATACCGGTGTGCAGCGACTGGTTGACCGGCTGGCGTTCGATGATGCCCGGAGCCGCGCTTTCAATGGGCCGGCGGTTTTGGGTCATGATCGGGCCCAGTCCGTCGATCGGCAAGCCCAGCGGATCCACAACCCGGCCCAGCATGGCTTTGCCAACAGGGACGCTGACTGTAGTTCCGGTTCGTTTGCAGATCATACCCTGGCGGATTGCATCGTCCTGCTGCAGCAAAACGATACCGACCCGGTCCTCCTCCAGGTTCATCGCGATGCCGGAAGTCTGGCGTGTAAACAAGATCAGCTCGCTGTTGCGGCAATTCTGAATGCCGCGCACATAGGCTACACCATCGCTGACGCTGATCACCTGGCCGACTTCATCCACAGCCGAACCGGTGATGAGCGACTCCAATGATTCGCGCAGGTTGTCGACCAGAGTGTGTTTGGCAGCTTCTTCATCCGTCATGGGCAGCGGTTCGGCATCCCAGAAAATGTCCTGGCCGCCCGGAGCCACCGGTATCTCGTCAAAAAGGTTCAAGGCACTTTCCAGGCTGCTCTTGATCAGCTCTCCGCCCCCAGCGCCGGCGGTCTCGCCCTCGGCGCCAATCGACTGATGCGTTTTCAGCTTATTGATGATTCGGCCAAGCTGCCCCTTGATGCTGTAATCGTAACGGAATCCGCCGGCATAGATAACGACACCGCCGATCAGGGTCGGATCCGTATCCAGGCGGACTTCATAATCCCGGATATTGAAATGCTCGGCAAACTTGGCGGCAATATTCTTTCCTTTATCCGGATCCAGGGCTACGGAAGCCACAATGCGGATCACACGGAAAGACGAGTCGGGCATTAAGACTCACCCCGCTTTATGGCGCCGGTTTCCTTGCTCTCCCGGGTTTCCATCTGCTCATTCATCAAATGCTCGACCATTTCATGCTGCCGGCGCTCATCCATCACCTGTCCGATCACTTTGGAGGCAATGGCCACCGACAGATCAGCCACTTCATCGCGCACATCATTAAGCATGGAAACCTTCAGCCGATTGATCTCCGAATCCGCGCGCGTCAGCATGCCGGCCGCCTCGCGTTTGGCGTCTGCCAAAATGGCCTCGCTTTGGATGTCCGCCTGGCTGCGCGCATCCGACATAATGACTGCCGCTTCGTGGTTGGAGTTTTCCAGGCGCTTGACGGCATCCGACAGTTTGCCGTCCGCCTGTTGCAGCTTGGATTCGGCCTGTGTCAGTTCGTTTTCCACCTCAGCTTTACGTTTGCGCAAAACATTAAGAATGGGCTTAAACAAGAACCGTTTCAGCACCAGGTAGGTGACCAGTAAATTAACAAGAGTCAGAATGGCTGTCGATGCATAGCCAGCCATGGCTTCAGCGGTGAACATACCTATCCCTCACTTCTCCGGCATTAAAAGGCAAAAATCAGCAGCAGGCTGACTACCAGGGCGTAAATGGCGGTCGCTTCGATAAAAACGATCGACGTCATCAGCATCGCCTGGATTTTTCCGGCTATTTCCGGCTGGCGCGCCGACGCTTCAGACGCTTTCGACGAAGCCAGGCCGATCCCGATAGCTGCTGCGGCGGCTGCCAGGCCGATGGCTAATGCTGCCGCTAATGCAATAAGTCCGTTGTCCATATGATGATTCCTCCTCAAATAATGTGCTCCGCATGTCAGTCTTTCCCGATCTGACTGGATCCGTTGATGCCCGTGCTTGCCGTCCGCTCAGGTCCGTGCAACTTCCCGGGCCAGTTGCGCCATGTGCGCGCCCTCGATGGCTTCGCCGATGTAAGTAACCGACAGGTAGGTAAAAATAACGCCCTGCAGGATGCCGTCGATCAGGTCAAACCACAGGCCGACCACTCCCGGCAGGATAACAGGTACGATCAGATAGATGAATTCCATCAAGATGAATGATCCGAATATATTGCCGAAAAGCCGCAGGGACAGTGATACCGGCTTGATGAAATAATCCAGGATTTTGAAGGGAAGCAGCATGGCCTTAGGATAGGTCAACGAATGCCAGAAGCCTTTCCACCCGACAAAATGGATCGACATGCCGATGACATACAAAATCGTCAGCAAAGCCAGAGCAATGGGGAAAGCCGGATTTTTTGCCGGCGGCGGGATCTTGAACATTGACGAAAGGTTGGTCAGGGAAATAAACACCGCGATGGTGCCGACATAAGGCACGACATGTTCGGCCTGATCATAGCTCATGTTGGATGACTGGCACAGCTTCAGAAGCAGGTTGATCAGGCTTTCGCCTATCAGCTGGCGCTTGCCCGCCGGGATGCGCTGCGGTTTATGCCCGATCAGCCAGGCCAAAACGGCAATGACAACCATGACAACCCAGGATGCCAGAACCGCGTCGGTGATTGCCATGCTGTATGAACCCAGCCGGATCTGGAAAACCGTATTTGGCGCGATCGCCCGACTGATTTCCTCGCCGATGTCGCCAATTTTGATTTCTTCAACAAACCGTTCCTTGAAGGCCGTGAAGAACTCACTCCAATAGCCCATACACGCTCACCGTTTCGTTTTCAAAATATTGAAGCCCGGAAAACCGAAATTTTCCGGACCTCCCCTATAATCAAGTTAATATACACCTGTTTACTTGTCTTTTCAAGCCATTTTTTCAGCCGATTGCCTTTATTTGGTGCCGAACAGACGATCGCCGGCATCGCCGAGACCAGGCACGATATAGGCGTGGTCATTCAGGCGGACATCTTCGGCTGCGCAAAAGATCGGCACGTCCGGGTGGTCGCGGTGCAGGCGTTCAATGCCTTCGGGAGCGGCGATCAAACACATGAATTTGATATTGGCAATCCCTTTCGACTTCAGGAAAGATACAGCGGCGGAGGCTGAACCGCCGGTCGCCAGCATCGGGTCAAGAACGACAATCTCCCGTTCCTGGGCGTCTTCCGGCAGTTTGCAGTAGTATTCGACCGGCTCCAGGGTCTGGGGATCGCGGTACAAGCCGATATGCCCGACCTTGGCCATCGGCAGAAGACTGAGCATGCCGTCGACCATGCCGAGGCCGGCGCGCAGGATGGGCACCAGCGCCATTTTCTTGCCGGCCAGGACCTTGGTCTTGGCGACCGCGATCGGCGTTTCTATTTCCACTTCTTTGAGCGGCAAATCGCGCGTGACCTCATAAGCCATCAGCATCGAGACTTCTGAAACAAGCTCGCGGAATTCTTTGGTGGTCGTCCGCTTGTCGCGCATCAGGGATATTTTGTGCTGAATCAGCGGATGGTCAAAGATGAACAGATTTTCCATGGAACAGCCTCCCTGTCGATTTTTATGATGACTTATCGAAAATTGATTTCTTCCATAACCGTGATCTCATTGACCCGTGCCTGATGCCTGCCGCCAGACTCAAAAGGTTCGGCCAGGAATGCGTCGACAATCGCGAATGCCAAGGCTGAACCGATCACACGGGCGCCCAGGGCCAGGACGTTGGCATTGTTGTGCTGGCGAGCCATCCGGGCCATGTATTCGTTGGTGCACAGGGCGGCGCGGATTCCCTTGCACTTGTTGGCAGTCATGGAAATCCCCAGGCCGGTGCCGCAAATAACAATGCCGAAATCAGCGGCTCCGGCTGTGACATCCTGAGCCACCGCCTGGCCATACGGCACATAGCTGGCCGGATCGACGCCGTTCGGCGCGCCGTAATCGCAGCACTCGATGTTCTGCTTGGATAAATGGTCCGCGATCAGCCGCTTCAGCTGATATCCGGCATGATCGCTGCCAATGGCTATTTTCATCAGATCAGTCCTCCGGTTCCGCATGGATAGCGTATTTCTCAAATTATTGTACCACTATCGGCCGGCAGCCGGCAAGCTAAGCGGCTAGCAACTTAGGTCCGGGCTCAGGTCCGGCTTCACGGCCCGGCTTAATCGTGATTGTCCGCGTTCTCAGGGTGCAAAGGATACTCCCGGTCGAGCGGCTGATGGCAGAAGGTTTTCGTGCCGGCGGCGTAATCGGCGACCGTCTGGCCTTGACCGAGCAAGCGGTATTGATAAGTGACCAGGCCTTCCAGTCCGACCGGCCCCCGGGCGTGGATCTTGCCGGTGCTGATGCCGACCTCGGCGCCAAAACCATAGCGGAAGCCATCACTGAACCGCGTCGAACAATTCCAGAACACATTGCCGGAGTCCGTTTCCTGCAGGAAGCGGCGGGCAGCCTCCGGATCGGCCGTGACAATCGCTTCAGTATGGCCGGAGCCATAGCGGTTGATGTGGGCGACCGCTTCATCCAGGCTGCCGACCAGTTTCAGCGACACTTTGTAATCCAGGTATTCCGTATGCCAGTCATGGACCGGCAGGCATCCCAGCCGGGCGCAGACCCGCTCACAGCCATAAATTTCAACCCGCTCCGCCTTGAGCGCCACAGCCAGCCGCGGCAGCAGCGAATCCGCCAGGTCGGCATGCAGCAGGATTGTCTCCGCCGCGTTGCAGACTGCCACATACTGGATTTTGCTGTCGACAGCCAGGCGAATGGCCATCTCCGGATCGCAGGCTTTGTCAATGTAAAGATGGCAGACGCCGTCGGCGTGCCCCAAGACCGGGATCCGGGTATGGTCCATGATATACCGGACAAAAGCATTGGAGCCGCGGGGTATCAAGAGATCGACATCCTCGTCCATGGCCAGCAGCTGATCGACCTCGGCCCGGGTTTCTAATAAGCCGATCCAGCCGGCCGGCAATCCGGCGGCCTGACCGGCGCCGTCGATGATATCGGCCAGAACCCGGTTGGTTTCCCGAGCCTCCGATCCTCCTTTTAAGAGCGCTGCATTGCCGCTTTTCAGGCAAAGGCAGGAAATCTGGACCAAAGCGTCCGGCCGGGATTCGAAAATGACGCCGATGACGCCGATCGGACAGCTGACCCGGTACAGGTCAAGCCCCAGATCGAGCCGGGTGGCCATTTGGGTGCGGCCGACCGGATCGGGCAGTCTGGTCAGATCCTTGATCCCCTGGCTGACATCATCCAGTTTCCGGGCATCAAATTTCAGCCTTTTCCGTAAGGGTTCGGGCAGCCCTTCGCCGACGCTCCTGTCCATATCCTGCCGATTGGCGGCAAATATCCGGTCCGCCTGATTGATCAGCTCGTTCCTGATCTGTTCCAGTGCGGCATTTTTGGTCTGATTATCCAGAATGGCCAAATGACGGCTGGCCTGCCGGGCAAGGTGCGCTAATTGGCTGGCATCCACAATCGATCACCTCCGAAAAATGTGGATAATGTGGATAACTCTGTGTATAACTGCAGGACAATGCTTTGCGCCGTTTCGTGTCCGCAAAGGCTTGATATGTCTAATTGTTACGATCTGCATCACGTCAACCGGTAAACCGAACACATTTTTGACTAAATGTCACAATCAAGTCAATACAGGGTTTAAGGCTATTGTTCATGGTTTGTTCACTACTCGAATGTTCGTCAGGGACGGACAGGAAAGATTTTCTCCACTTCCGCGTAGGATTCCGGAGTGCCGATGTCGATGCACAGGCCGTCGAATAGAAAACAGCGCAGCGGTTTGCGTTGATAAAGCCAGACCGGGAAATGCCCGGGAGCGTCCGGTTTGTTGCCTTCCCGCAGATATTGGCCAATCAGGGGAGCTGTCTCCCGGCAATAAAAATAAGTCGCAAAAACAGCCAGATTTGATTTCGGCTGGGCCGGTTTTTCCGCCAGATCCTGCACACGGCCCTGATCATCCAGCACTGCGATGGCATAGCGCCGCAAATCCTCGCCCGGCGGCATGCTGCGGGCTAAAATCATATCTTCGCCGTGGGCGCGGAAGTGATTCCAGGCATCCCGCAGCCGGTACGTGAACAGATTGTCGCCGGCGATGATCAGCAAATCATCCTGGATATGCAGTTTCTCAATGCCAAACTGAATATCCCCGATCGCGCCGAGGCGGTCGGCTTCGCTCATCGTGCCATCGTCCAGGACCACGATCGGCAAGCTGCCGGGGCGGTCAGTCCGGCGGCGGCGCTCGGCCCACTCGGCAAACTGGTCTGCAAAACGGTGGTTGCTGATCACGGCGATCTGGTCCAGATCATCCAGCGTATTCATTTCATCGACAATGTAGTCGATGATCGGGCGGCCGTGAACCGGCAGCAACGCTTTGGCCCGATTCAGAGTCAGCGGGTATAGCCGGGTGGCGTACCCGGCCGCAAGTATAATCCCTTTCATTATTGCAATCTCCTTATCACATTCTCCTTGATTTAAAATAGTGATACAGGGTGCAGCGGATCATGCCGTTATACAATTTCCGCCGTTTGTCCGCCCTGCAATTGACCAGCGATTCAAATTGCTCATCCGGAGTCAGCACCGAGAGGCGATAATCGGGCCGTATCTGGCCCCGGTCAAGAAAAATCCGTCCCAGTCCAAGATAGATTGCTTCAGCTTGCTGCTGGTCGAGCAGCCGATTGCCGTATGGAGGATTGCAGACCACCAGATGACGGGAATGGCCGGTCCAGTCCGCTAGTTCACCCAGGTCAAGCTGCAGCAGATCGGCCTGCCGGAAGCGGATCAGCCGGTCGACGCCGGCTCGTTTGGCATTGGCCTGCGACAGCTCCGCTGCCCGTGCGTCGAGGTCGGCGCCGAAAATCTCAATCTGGCCGGGCGTATCCGGCCAATGGGCAGACCCGGAAACCATACGTTCGCCGGCCTCTTCGCGAGCTTCCTGATAATACCGGCTGCCGATCAAATGCCACTTTTCACCGGCAAATCGCCGGTTCATCCCCGGTGCAATCTGGCTGGCCATCAGGGCGGCTTCAATCGGTATCGTCCCGGAACCGCAGCAAGGATCGTACAAAGCCTCACCGCTGCCCGACCGGTAATGGGAGACCATCAAAATGGCCGCCGCAAGCGTTTCCCGGATTGGCGCTTCATTCATCAGCGGCCGATAACCGCGCTTGTGCAAACCGTCGCCGGATGTGTCCACCATGATCGAAACCTGGTCGGCGACAATGCCGAATTGAATCCGGATCAAACCGCGCGCCGGATCTTCGGTCAGCTGGCTGTCTGGCGCTAAACCCCGGGCATGCAGCAGCCGGCTGACAATGGCTTTTTTGATCAGGCTCTGGCAGGCGGAAATGCCAAAAAGCGCGGATTTGCGCGAATAACCATTAATATGGAAAACCACATCCGGTTCCAGCCAGTCCTCCCAGGGCAGCGCGCGGGTGGATTCAAAAAGCGTGTCAAAGTCCGCGGCCGGAAAAACCGCCAGCTGAACCAGCACCCGTTCCGCGGTGCGCAGAAAAACGTTCAGCCGGGCGGCGGCGGCGGCTGTACGGGCAATCTCGCCGGGTAGGTCGCCGGCATCCAGCACAACCTGGCCGTCGCTAACCGTCAGGCTCTCCCGGCTGTAGCCGAGATCTGTCAGCTCAGCGGCGGTCAGCGCTTCGATGCCGAATAAAGTTGTCATGACTATTTTCATGGCTGTCTCCTTGTAAACATTATATCA
>DOFA01000189.1:800-12058 GCA_003532195.1 Clostridiales bacterium | reverse complement strand
CGCGGAAATCGTCTTTGAAGGGTGTATGCCCATAGAAACAATGGCTCGCCGCGGCCGGGATACAATCCGGTTCGGACCGTTGAAGCCGGTAGGCTTGACCGACCCGCGGACAGGCCGCGAACCTTATGCTTGCGTTCAATTGCGGCAGGACAACCGCGCGGCAAGCCTTTTCAATATGGTTGGCTTTCAAACCCGGCTGCGCTTCTCTGAACAGCAAAGGGTCTTCCGGCTGATACCCGGACTGGAGAGTGCCGAATTTGCCAGGTTTGGCGTCATGCATCGCAACACTTTCCTGCCCTCGCCCGGTCTGCTTGCGCCAGATTTTAGTCTTCGCAAAGAACCGCGGCTCTATTTTGCCGGTCAGATCACCGGAGTTGAGGGCTATGTCGAATCGTCAGCATCCGGTTTGCTGGCCGGAAGACAGGCAGCCGCACAAGCTTGGGGAATTGACCGGACAATCCGGCTGGCAGCTGTTCCATCGGCCCGGACCATGATCGGAGCATTGGCCCGGTATGTTTCTGACGAAAGAATCAACGACTTTCAGCCGATGAATGCCAATTATGGTTTAATTGAACCGCTGCCCGGACGATTCAGGCAAAAAAACGACCGCTTGCAGGCGCAGGCAGAGCGTTCCCTGACGGAAATTGCCGGCTTGACTGATCTGGACGGCGGTGAGAGGGAAACTAAAAAATAGCCCGTTTGCAATTATTTCACAATTGCGACAAACCGTTGTACAATGTGTACTGATAAATAGATTATAATAGACGTTAGCGGTTCATAAAGCCTTGGATGTTGGTCTGGGACGCCGCTGTAACAGGAGGATTGGGCATGGCTGGTTTTTTTGGTTTATTTGACTACACCAAGGAAGGGAAGGGCGTTTACCCTGACGAGCCGCCTAAGGGACCGATTGCCGGTTTCTTCACGATCTTGGGCCGCAAGTTTTGGAAAATATGCACCATTAACCTGATGTATGTCATTTTCAGCCTGCCGGCTCTGCTCCTGGCGTTTCTGGGCGCCATGTACATAACCCAGGTCCTTTTACCCGGACTGACGCTGGAGACCTTGGCCAAACTGTTTGAAGAATCCGGCTACACATTGCAGGAAGGCATTACTTTCGAAGCCTTTGCCGCTTCGCAGATGGTCATTGTCTATTTTGTCCTTGGCATGATGCTGACCGGGCTGTCCCTGATTATCGCCGGCCCGGTTCATGCCGGAGTGACTTATCTTTTACGCAATTATTCCCGGGAAGAACATGCTTTCGTCTGGATGGATTTTAAAGAGCAAGCCCGGAAAAATTTAAAACAATCGCTGATCAGCAGTTTAATCAGCTTTTTGGTTACGGCTGTCTTTACAGTCAATTTTGCTTTTTACAGCACGACTGCGGTTCTGGGTTCGGATATATTGCGCATCTTTTTGCAGACATTGGTGGTTGTCCTGTTTTTCCTCTGGTGTGTCATGCAGATGTACCTCTACCCGATGATGGTGACCTTCAATTTGTCTTTGAAACAGCTGTATCGCAATTGCCTGTTGTTTTCAATTTTCCGTCTGCCGCTGAATATTCTGATCCTGCTGCTCAGCCTGATTATTTTAGCGGTTATCCCGACCGTTCTCTTCTTTATGGGCTATAGTATCACCATGCTTCTGGGCATGCTCTGGTATGTTTTCATCGCTTTCGGCCTGAACATGCTTCTGACAAATTTCTTCGCCTACCGGGGCCTGGATAAGTATATGATCCAGAAGATAAAAGCCGCTGAGGAGATGAACGAAGAGACGGAAGAAGCCGGAGATACCCGGGAAGAATCAGAGACTGAACCTGATGCGATCCCAGATGAAGGTTCTGCTGACGATGATGAAAAAAGCAAAGGGGGATTGGTTGAATCCCCCTCTGGCGTAAATCGGTAACCAGGTTTTAGCTGACTAACTTCGAATTAAATCCTGCATGCTGTAGAGTCCGGCCGGCCTGCCGACCATGAAGCGGGCTGCGGCTAATGCGCCGCGGGCAAAAACGTTCCGTGACTGGGCACTATGATGAAGGGTCACCAGCTCATCCTGGCCGGCGAAAAGGACAGTGTGCTCACCGACAATACTGCCGCCCCGAATCGCATGAATGCCAATTTCCTGACGCTTGCGCTTTTGCCGGACCTGGCTGCGGTCATGAATAAAGGTCATTTTGTGATCTAGTTCGGCATTAATCTGGTCGGCAATCATTAAAGCCGTTCCGGAAGGGGCATCGAGCTTCTGGTTATGGTGTGCTTCAATAATCTCAATGTCGAATTCCGGATACAGGAGACTGGCTGACTGCCGGACCAGACTGATCAAGAGATTGATGCCCAGGGACATATTAGCCGATTGGAAAATCGGGGCAACTGCGGATAACTGCTGCAGCTCTTCCTTGAGAACAGCATCCAGCCCGGTTGTGCAGATGACCGCCGGACAGCGCCGTTCCCGAATCAAGGCAAAAAGGCGGGGCAGGGCGGAGGGATTGGAAAAATCAACAACCACATCAAATTCTTCACGGCAATCCCGGGGATCGGCATAGATTGGGAAGGCAGCAGGTTCAATTTGCAGATCGCTGCCGGCTACGATACTCAAATCGTCTGCACTTGCAGCGATTTCACAGATGACCCGACCCATGCGGCCGGAACAGCCGTTGAGAAATAAGCGCGTACACATATCAAACGCTCCGATCAGGCCGGTCAGCCGGCAGCAAACCGGAGTGGATCAGTTCCTGACGGATTATTTCCAGGTTGACAGCTGAAGTGTCACAAAGCGGCATGCGGCAGGACCCGACCTGATAGCCCATCATATTGAGCGCCGCCTTGATCGGGATCGGATTGACATCGCAGAACATGGCTTTGATCAGAGGAATCAGTTCGATCTGAATCCGGGTGGCTGTCGTCGGGTCTCCCTGAAGATAAGCCATAACCATTTTGTGGGTCAAGGCCGGAACGATATTGGCTACGACCGATATGACGCCCAGACCGCCGAAGGAAAGGAGCGGCAGGACCATACCGTCCTCACCGGAATATAAGTTGAGGTTTTCGCCGCACAGCAGCGAAATTTCGCCAGCCTGTTCAATCCGGCATTCCTTGATTCCGTTTATATTCGGCAGAAGTGCAAGCTGGGCCAGGGTTTCCGGATTGATGTTCAGATTCGTCCGGCTGGGCACATTATAGATGATGACCGGCAGATCGACGGATTCGGCAATTGTCTTGAAATGCAGATAAAGGCCATGCTGTGAAGTCTTATTATAGTAGGGTGTCACGCTGAGCAAGGCATCGGCCCCCAGATTTGCAGCCCTTCGGCTGAGTTCGATCGCGTGGCGGGTATCGTTGCTGCCGGTTCCGGCGATGACCGGGAGTCGTTTGTTGACAATTTCGACGACACAACGGATAGCCGAGAGGTGTTCCTCGTCGGGCATTGTCGAAGCTTCACCGGTTGTGCCGGCGACAACAATGGCGTCCGTCTGGTTTGCGATATGAAATTCGCAGAGCTCGGCCAGCTTGGCATAGTTCACACCCGCATCATTAAAGGGGGTTACAATGGCAACAGCTGAGCCGCGAAAAACCGGCTTTTTCATAGAGATTGACCTCCAGATCATGAGTCATCTGCATCCTGTGCAGACGGCTTCATCATATCATTGTCTGTACTTTTTCGTCAAACATAGATATAATTAAATGCTATGATTAAAAAAAGTGATTTTGCATATGAATTACCGGAACACCTGATTGCCCAGCATCCTGTGCCGCAGCGAGACTGTTCGCGCCTGATGGTTTTGCGATCAGAAGACAGCCAGCCTGAGCACAGGGTTTTTCGCGAACTGCCGCAGCTGCTGCAAAAAGGCGATTGCCTGGTTCTGAACAACACCAAGGTTCTGCCGGCGCGGCTTACCGGCTGCCGCCAGGATAGCCGCACTGCTGTGGAAGTGCTTCTACTGCGGCGCTTGACAGCCACGGACTGGGAAACCATAGTCCGCCCAGGCCGCCGGGTGCGCCCCGGGCATCAGCTGGAGTTTATTCCCGGCGTTTTGGCTGCGGAAATTCTTGAAGTGACGCCGACTGGCAATCGGATTGTGCGGTTCAAATTCCAAGGCATCTGGGAGGAAGTACTCGCCCGGGCCGGAACGGTTCCATTGCCGCCCTATATTCATGAACAGCTTGAAGACCCTTCGCGATACCAGACGGTTTATGCCCGCCAGGAAGGCTCGGCTGCCGCGCCGACAGCCGGCCTGCATTTCACGCCGGAATTGCTGGAAAAATTGTGCCGGCAGGGAATCCAGGTTGCTGAACTGACTTTGCACGTCGGACTGGGCACTTTCCGGCCGGTTAAGTGCGAAAACATCCTCGACCACCCCATGCATGCCGAGTATTTTGATTTGCCGGAAGACGCTGTCCGCCGGATCTCCGAATGCCGCCAGGCGGGAGGCCGGATTGTGGCTGTCGGCACCACCAGCTGCAGGGTGCTGGAGACGGTGGCCGATCAGCAGGGGAACCTGCGGGCTTGTTCTGGCTGGACTGATATTTTTATTTACCCGGGCTACACCTTCAAGGCGGTCGATTCCCTGATCACTAATTTCCATTTGCCGGAATCCACGTTGATCATGCTCGTATCGGCTCTGGCCGGCCGGGAACGGATTCTCGACGCCTATGCGGAAGCGATCCGGAAAGAATACAGGTTTTTCAGCTTTGGCGATGCTATGCTGCTGGAAAAATGGAGCGTGCAATCATGACCAGCGATCATCCGCCAGTATGGTACGAAGCCCTTCATGTATGCCGGCAGACCGGCGCCCGCCTGGGTACCGTCCATACGCCTCACGGTTCATTCCCCACGCCGGCTTTCATGCCGGTCGGCACCCAGGCCACCGTTAAGGGCATGTCTCCCGAAGAACTGCTGTCGATGGACGCCGGGGTCATCCTGGCCAATACCTATCATCTTTGGATGCGGCCGGGGCCGGACATTGTCCGGGATGCCGGCGGCCTGCACCGGTTCATGAATTGGCCGCGAACCCTCCTCACGGATAGCGGCGGCTTCCAGGTTTTCAGCCTGAGCGATCTTCGCCGCATCAGCGAAGAGGGCGTCGGCTTCAAATCGCATGTGGACGGATCGCGGCATGTCCTGACTCCGGAAAAATCGATCGAGGTCCAGAATGATCTGGGTGCTGACATCATCATGGCTTTTGACGAATGTACGCCCTGGCCGGCTGAACCGGAATATGCCCAGCGATCTCTGGAACGCACAACCCGCTGGCTGGAACGCTGCATCAAGGCGCACCAGCATCCGGATCGTCAAGCTTTGTTTGGCATCATTCAAGGCGGTACCCATGCTGAACTGCGCCGCCAGAGCGCGCGGGAGATTACTTCGTTTGATTTGCCGGGTTATGCCCTCGGCGGATTGAGCGTCGGTGAACCGGCCCATCTGATGTACGAGATGCTGGAAGAAACGCTGCCTTTGCTGCCAGCCGATAAACCGCGCTATCTGATGGGTGTCGGCACGCCGGACTATCTGATTGAAGGCGCTTTGCGCGGCGTAGATATGTTCGATTGCGTTCTGCCGACCCGAATCGGCCGCAATGGTACGGTCCTGACCAGCCAGGGACGGCTGATCGTACGTGATGCCGGCTGTGCGCGCGATTTCCGGCCGCTCGATGAAACTTGCGATTGCTATGTCTGCCGCAATTATTCGCGGGCTTATATCCGCCATCTGATCAAGGCCGGGGAAATGTTCGGACTGCGGCTGACGTCCTGGCACAACCTGCATTTCCTCCTGAACCTGATGCGGCAGATCCGTCAGGCGATCGCCTCTGACCGTCTGCTGGATTTCCGGGAGAATTTCTACGGGAAGTTTTATCTGGGTCGTGTTCAGCGCCAATAATACGGGCTGCCATCCGGCGGCTATCCGGCCTCAATGATCACTGTCAATGATCACTTGCTAAAAAGCCGGGTTTAATGATATGATAAGCAGGATTGTAAACCCAAGGAACTGGAATACCCCAAGGAGGATATAAAATGTTCATTTATGTCTTGAACACGACAACCGCAGACGCCGCGACAAATGTGTCGCCGACATCGTCTCTGCTTACCATGGTATTGCCGCTGGCGCTGATGTTTGGTTTGATGTACTTGCTGCTGATCCGTCCGCAGAAGAAAAAAGAGAAGAAACTGCGCGAGCAGATCAACGCCATGGTTGTCGGCGACAGCATTGTGACCATCGGCGGCGTGGTCGGCCGCATTGTCAACATCAAGGACGATGAGGTGACGATCACGACCAGCGCAGCCAATTCGCTGATTACGTTTAAGAAAAGCGCGATCAGCACGGTGGTAAAACCGATTTCCGACTAAGCTTGTTATAAACCAAAAGATTCGAGGAGAAGATTTATGAGCCATATTACGATAATCCACAGCGCCTGCATCAAACAGCCAGCCAGCGGCAAGGCTTGCGGCGAATGCCAGTCTTCTTGCCAGTCAGCCTGCAAGACCAGCTGTACGGTGGCTAACCAAAAGTGCGAGAATCTAAAACGATAAGCCCGTTCATCAATTCTTGCCAAGCACACAAATAGTGGAAAGCTGACGGCTTTTCACTATTTTTCATACAGGGAGGCGTTCAGTTGCTGCATCTTTTTCAAGTACATGGGGACCGTCTGGCTTTCGATTCTGAGAGCGGTGCGCTGCACCTGGTTGACGAAACGGCATGGCAGGTTCTGCTAGCCTGGTCTGCAGCCGGCGGCAAACCGCCGCCCCCGGAAATAGTAGAACGGCTCACGGTTGAGTATGGCCCCGATATCGGGGCTTGTAACAGTGAGGTTCAGGATCTTGCCAATCGCGGGCTGTTATTTGCGCCGGCCGAAACCTTCGACATCAGCCAATGGTATACGGATCAGCCGCGCGTAAAATCGATGTGCCTGCATCTGTGCCATGACTGCAATCTGCGCTGCCGTTATTGTTTTGCCGGCACCGGCGATTTTGGCACCGGCGAGCGCACCATGCTGGATCTGGATACCGGCCGCAAGGCTGTCGACTTTCTGATCGAATCGTCCGGACCGCGGCATAATCTCGACATCGACTTTTTTGGCGGCGAACCATTAATGAATTGGCCGGTTGCCGTTTCATTGACGGAATATTGCGCAACCAGGGCGGCAGAGTCAGGTAAGGAAATCCGTCTGACAATAACCACTAACGCCACCTTGCTTGATCAAGCTAAAATAGACTATCTCAATCGGCATTTTAATAATGTTGTGCTGAGCATCGACGGCAGACCTGAGATCCATAACCGGATGCGGCCAGATTGCGGCGGGNNGGTTTCGGAGCATATCCGCAGTTTTGTCGCGGTCCGGCAGGAGCAGCAGTATTATCTGCGCGGCACTTTTACACGGCATAACCTGGACTTTGCCGAGGATGTCCTGCATCTTGCCAGCCTGGGCAGCCAGGTTTCCGTGGAACCGGTGGTGGCGGAAC
The DNA here is from genome assembly GCA_003532195.1 of Clostridiales bacterium. Classification (GTDB taxonomy): domain Bacteria; phylum Bacillota; class Clostridia; order Saccharofermentanales; family UBA5734; genus UBA8949. Next base: position 4,607 of record DOFA01000189.1, on the reverse strand, counting down.
CCGGCTGTGGTTATGAGATCCGGCCGGAAGATATTCCGGCGATCGAGTCCGAATATGAACGACTGGCCTTGCTTATTTACGAGCAGCGCGCTGCCGGGAATTATTTCAACTTCTTTCATTTCATGATCGACCTGGAGGAAGGCCCCTGTGCTTTGAAGCGGCTCAAGGGTTGCGGCGCCGGCATGGAGTACTGCGCGGTCACGCCCGCCGGCGACATTTATCCCTGCCATCAGTTTGTCGGCCTGACGCATTTTAAAATGGGCAATGTCCATGACCGTCCGGTTCATCTGGATCCGGCAGTCCAGGAACAGTTCCGGCATCTGCTCGTACCGGAAAAACCCGCCTGCCAAAGCTGTTGGGCCAAGTATTTTTGCAGCGGCGGCTGCGCGGCCAACGCCTATTTTGCGACCGGAAAAGTTGACGGCCAATACGAGCTTGGCTGCATGATGCAAAAGAAACGGCTGGAATGCGCTTTGTGGCTTAAAGCCCGGCTTAAAAATCAGGGAGGTGAAGAACCGTGTCCGAATCTGCCCCCTCGTTGCTGACCATCAAAGATGTCATGAAAAATCCGGAAATCAGGCTTTTCCTGGAAGCTTCCGCTTTGCAAATGACCACTTTAGGCTATACCGAGCATTCTTTCCGGCATTGCCGCCTGGTATCCAATAAATGCGGTGAAATACTCTCTGACCTGAAATATCCGGAGCGGATGGTTGAGTTAGCCCGCATAGCCGGATATCTGCACGACATTGGCAATGCCGTCAACCGCATCAACCATGCCCAGACCGGCGCGGTACTGGCATACAACTTCCTGCGCCGTGAGAACATGTCCTGCGACGAGGCGATAACGGTCATGATGGCCATAGCCAATCATGACGAAGGGGCAGGCTTGCCGGTCAACGAAGTGGCCGCCGCCCTGATTCTGTCTGACAAAGCGGATGTGCACCGCTCACGGGTGACAAACAGGAACCGGGCCGCCTTTGATATTCACGACCGGGTCAATTATGCCGCCACTTTATCAACTATGAATATCAACGCCGTTGAACGTTCAGCCCGTCTGACCCTGGAAATCGACACTCAGATCAGCGCGGTGATGGATTATTTTGAGATTTTCCTCGAGCGGATGAAACTTTGCCGCAACGCCGCCGCTTACCTGAACCTTAATTTCCAGTTGTTCATCAACAACAACCAGCTGCTCTGACCGCCTGACAGCTGATCCATGAAAGTGAAGGCTGGAATTCGGCCGGAATAACCTGCTTGTTGCAGGAATTTTCACTTGGGCAGCGAATATTAGGATTATGGGGCTTCTGCCGCATTAATGACCGGTTCACAGCCGGGATTTCCATCCGGACAGAAAGAGGGAGACCTATCAGCAATTTGATCCCGGAACAAGTCATTGAAGAAATAAAATCCCGCAGTGAGCTGGTTGCCGTTGTCGAGCAATACGTCAGGCTGGACAAACGCAGCGGCAGCAATTTTTTTGGCCTGTGCCCTTTCCATTCCGAAGACACACCTTCTTTCAGCGTGTCGCCATCCAAGCAGATCTATTATTGTTTTGGCTGCCATAAAGGCGGAAATGTGATCCACTTCATCATGGATATCGAGAAGTGCTCTTATGTGCAGGCGATTCAGCTTCTGGCTGACCGGGCGGGAGTAGCCATACCGGAACCGGATGACGAAGCCTATCGAAAACGCAGCGAGTTGAACCGCAGCCTGCAGACGATCTGCCTGGAAGCAGCCCGGTATTATTTTCACTGCTTAACCGGGGCTAACGGCGCTCCCGGCCGCGAATACCTGACGAAACGAGGCGTGACCAGCCAGACCGCGCGTAAATTTGGCCTGGGATATGCGCTGGAAGAATGGGACGGTTTGTATCGGCATTTGCTGACACTCAATTACCAAGATGATCTGCTGATGAAGTCCGGATTATTTAAGCGCGGCAAAACCGGCGGCCTGTACGATTTGTTCCGCCATCGCCTGATCTTTCCGATCCTGGACGCCATGGGACGGGTCGTGGCATTTGGCGGCCGGGTTCTCGACGACAGTGTGCCCAAATACATCAACTCACCGGAAAATCCGATTTACACGAAAGGTCGGCATCTTTACGGCCTGAATCTGGCCAAAAGCAGCCGCAAAAACTGCCTGGTCATGGTTGAGGGTTATATGGATGCCATTGCCATGCATCAGGCCGGCGTGGATAACACGGTCGCGTCTCTGGGCACCGCACTGACAGAACAGCAGGCACAGCTGATCCGTAAATACACCGAGACGGTGATCATCGCTTATGATGCCGATGCCGCCGGACAGCCCGCCGCCATGCGCGGATTGGACATCCTGGGCCGCCGCGGCATCAAGGTTACGGTTTTGCAGGTCCCGGAGGGAAAAGATCCGGATGAATACATCCGCCGTAACGGACCGGAACGGTTTCATGCCTTGTTGGAGAAAGCGCTGCCTTTGCTGGACTTTAAACTGCTGGCAGCCAGAAGATCAAAAACCTCCGGCGATGAGCTGGATATTATGGCGTATCAGGATGTTGCCTGCCAGATTCTGGCACAAGAGGAAAATGCCATCGTCCGGGAATTGTATGCCAACCGGTTGGCGGAAGAACTGAATGCGACTGCGGATACCGTGCTGCGGGAAATCGAACGGCGGCATGAGGATCCGGACGCCAAACACGCCCCGCGCGTGGCAGCCCCCCATCTGGTTCAGCCGGCATCACGGCCGGCGTCAGAAACCGGGCAGTTGGATTCACAGGTGACCCGGGAGGAAATTTATCTGCTTTGTCTGCTGGCGGTGAATCCTGATCTCTGGGACCAGATTGATTCTAAACCGGCGACCGGCGATTTCTCACCGGGACCGATGCAGGAAGTCGCTGCCTCTGCCCTCGCTTTAGCCAGCCGCCGGCAATTGGACCCGGCTTCCCTGATCGAATTGGGATCCGGCTTTCAAGTACGCGGCCGACCGGTTTATGAACTGCTGGCCAGGGCCAGCATGAAGCTGGAAGAAACCTTCGGCAATCAGGAGATGGCAGCTGCCGTGAATGAGCAATTGCGCCGCCAGCGCCTGAACCGGCTGCGCCAGGAACAGGTCCGGCTGAATCAGGAGTTGAGCGCCACAGATGACACAAATCGCCGGCAGGTCATTCGCCAGGCACTGCGGGAAGTGACAGAACAATTGATTCGATTAAAGCAGAATTGACCCGGAGCGGGAATCCAATCATCAGGTCGCTGATGAGTCAGATATATGATCAGGAGGAACAGCAAGCATGGCAACAGAAAAAAAGACAGGACTGCTGAGCGAATTGGTCAACAAAGCGCGTGCAGCCAACAATCAGATATCCTATAAGGATGTCATGAGCGCCATTGAATCTTCGGATGTCGATCTGGAGCAGGCCGAAAAAATCTTTGATCGACTGGAAGCAATGGGGATCGAGGTCATTCCGGACAACGCGGTTGAAGAGGAAGTGCCGGTTGAAACTGAAATCGATCTGAGCAGCATCGAAGGGGTCGGAGTAGATGATCCAGTCCGCATGTATCTCAAGGAAATCGGCAAGGTTCCGCTTTTAAATGCCGATGAAGAGAAAGAACTGGCCCAGAAAATGCTTGAAGGTGAAGAAGACGCCAAACACCGTTTGTGCGAAGCCAATCTGCGGCTTGTGGTCAGCATAGCCAAACGATATGTCGGCCGCGGCATGCAGTTTCTTGACCTGATTCAGGAAGGAAACCTCGGCCTGATCAAGGCAGTCGATAAATTCGATTACACCAAAGGCTATAAATTCAGCACTTATGCGACCTGGTGGATCCGCCAGGC
>DOFA01000189.1:0-703 GCA_003532195.1 Clostridiales bacterium | reverse complement strand
GATCGGTGAGGAAGAGGACAGCCATCTCGGCGATTTCATTCCTGACGACGACGCTCCCTCGCCGGCGGACCAGGCTGCGTTCACCTTGCTTAAAGAACAGCTGTTCGAGGTTCTCAAGGGTTTGACACCCCGTGAAGAAAAAGTTTTGCGGCTGCGCTTTGGCCTCGATGACGGACGTTCGCGCACACTAGAGGAAGTCGGCAAAGAGTTTAATGNNCGGAGGGACAGCCGGTGCCGGATACCCTAAAAGAATTATTCAAGCAGATTGTTCACCTGGCTTCTGAGAACAAGCAAGTTTTGCCGCTCTCGGATTTTATCGGCCTGACCGAAACAGCAGGTCTCGAGAGCCCGCTCATTGAACAGTTGCTGGCCTGGATGGAGGCTACCGGAATTCAGGTCGGCGAAGAAGAGAATCAGCCAAACAGCGATGATCTGGCCCTTGAAGAGGGCGGTGACAACCAGGCGGATCTGCTGCCGGCAGACGAACCGCTAGCGGATGATTCGATTCGCCTTTATCTGCGGGAAATCGGCGTTTATCCTCTGCTAACCGCGGAACAAGAGCATATTTTGGCTTCCCGCGTCCAATTGGGCGACGGAGCAGCCCGCAGCGAATTGTGTGAAGCCAACCTGCGCCTGGTTGTCAGTATTGCCAAGCGTTACAGCGGCAAGGGCTTGCCTTTTCTTGACCTGATTCAGGAGGGAA
>DOFA01000232.1:2408-10889 GCA_003532195.1 Clostridiales bacterium | reverse complement strand
TCTTCCCAGAAGGATGTCGCTCCCATCTGCAGCATGCCGCCCCAAAATTCCCGGATCATATCCAGACAGCCCCGGATATCGCCGCCCTTCGCCCGGGCCTCAAGTACGAAATAACCCAGGAACGCCGACAGGCCCTGGGCGCCGCCCACAGACAGGATATCACGGTTGACTGCGGCCGGATCGGCCAGGCTGGCCAAGGCCAGCAGAGCCGCCGCCTGTTTGCTGCCGCCATGATCCATTCGCTGCGCGCGGAGCTGGATTCTGGCAGCGGCTTGCCGGGCTGCGCCTTCAGTTTCACCATCCGCCAAAATTTCGGCCAGTTCTGCCCCGGCCGCTAAAGCCAGAAGCAAGATGCTATGAATGATGCCCTCTTGAGCAGCCGGATTGCCGACAGTGGACCAGTCCGTAAATTGATTTTCAATGGCTGCCTGTCCTGCGGCATCAACCAGCGACGCTAGCTGGCGCAGCAAGTTCAACAAGTAGGACCGCTGCTGCCGCAGATAGCCCAGGTCGCCGTTTTGCCAGTACCAGTCGCGGTGGATCAGAATCCACCACATAGAGTAGGAAGGCAACCCATTCATCCAGCCAGGCAGCGGGGTTTCATCGCGGATAAAATCCAAGCTGCGCCGGACTACGGCATCGTCGCCGAAAACTGACCTGATCGCTGAAGTCTCCGGATACATGTCACCGATCCAGACCAGGCGGTCGCGCTTGATGCCATCCCATAAATAATTCTGCATATTGAGCTCGGCCGTATAGGCGCCCGTCTGCCAGATGCGATCCAGCAAAGGGTCTGAACAGCAAAAACTGCCGATGTACGGACGCTCTGCCTGCAAGCGGATGGCCCGGACGGACTTGATTTCCAGAAAGCCCGGTTCATCGAGCAGGTCCAGGCGAACAAAGCGGAAACCTGTGTTGCCGATTTCAGCCATGCCGAGAAAGCTGATTTCAGTCGTAAAGTCACGAATCGCATGGTCGTTGGTCGAGCCCTTTTCACCGATTTCGCTCATCGCCTCCATCGCCGACTCACCAAAACGAATGCGCACGCGGGCGTTGTGGGTCTGCCCGCAACGCCAGGTCAGAATTTGGACGCCGCCCTGCAATTCCTGCCCGAAATCGAGGAGAATGCCGGAGCGCCCGCCCTGATTGCGCAAAATACAGGCGGTTCCGGTATTTAATGATATCTGTCCGCTGTGCTCCTGCAGCAGGGCCGTATCATTTTCAACCTGCGCAGTTGCAGCATCGGTTTTCCAGAGAACTCGGACTGGCAGCAAATAAGTACGGACTCTATCGTCCCGGATCGGATGTTCCATTTGCATTTCCCCCTGATCAAGCTGTTTTTATGAGGCCAAATTCATTATAACCGCTGAACCCTTGGTTTTTCACTATAAATGGTATATGTTTTTAATAATGAAATGCGGCGAGCAGCTGGATCAAGGGGCAGATCACATGAATGAGATAACAATCAGGCAAGCGCAGACCGAGGATATCCTTGTCGTCGAAAGCATCCTGTTTGACGCGGTCAACTGGCTGAATGAGATAGGGCAGCCGCTTTGGGGAGCGGATGAGGTGTCCTGGGATGCGCTTTCCCGGAACTACAAGATCGAAAACTTTTACCTGGCTTATTCAGGCGGAAATCCTTCCGGATGCATGGCGCTGGTTGATCACGACCCTTTCTTCTGGCCGGATGTGAATAAAGGCGAATCACTCTTCATGCACAAACTGGCGGTGACAAAGTCTGCCCGTAAATCCGGCGTTGCTGATGCGTTAATTGAATATTTCAAAAAGCAGGGAACGGAACGCGGCATAAAGACCCTCCGGCTGGATACCCATGCCTTGCGTCCCAAGCTGCGCGCTTTTTATGAACGGCATGGTTTTGTCTTTGTTAAGATAAAAATCTTCGCGGGCGATCGTCACACGGCGTTTTATATCCATACGCTGCCCGATTCCGTACTCGCTGAGAATAAATCCTCCTGGAATAAAATGGCCGACAGTTGGTTTGGCGTGACCGCCCTGCCGACATATGGCTGCTTATGTCCTAACGAGGATGAGCTGCACCTTTTCCCAGACTTGAACGGCAAGAAGGTGCTTGACATCGGATGCGGCAGCGGCCATTCATTGAAATGGTGCGGCGACCACGGTTCTGCCGAGTTATGGGGATTGGACCTCTCAGGCCGCCAGCTGGAAAACGCCGGAAAATACTTGCGGGACAACAATTATAAACCCAAGCTGTTCTGTTCGCCGATGGAACAAAATCCCGGCTTGCCACAGGATTACTTCGATGTGGTTTATTCTATCTATGCGATCGGCTGGACTATGGATTTGCCGGGTACATTCAAGCTCATCGCCTCTTATCTCAAATCCGGCGGAATTTTCATATTCAGCTGGGATCACCCGTTCATGCACTGCGTAGAAGCAAAGGACGGCCAGTTGATGTTTTCCGGCAGCTATTATAACGCTGAACCGTTTTCATTTCAAAAGGGCGGCAACCCTGTCACCTTGCTTAACCGCCGCCTGTCAGATTATATCAACGCCCTCGCTGATGCGGGATTTTCTGTCGAGCGGGTGGTGGAAGAAACCGATCTTGCGGTGCTGGAACGGGAGGTCGAATTTTCATCGGATTATTATGCTCCGAGTAAAGCCAAGCAGTTTCCGCTGTCGCTGATTGTGAAAGCAAAGAAGCCATGAAGAAACTCATTTTTGTCGAAGGGGTATCGGGTGTCGGCAAATCTACCCTGACAGTAAAACTTCGAGATGCTTTAATTGCTCATGGCTTTCGGGCTGTCTGCCATTTGGAAGGCGATGCGGACAATCCTGTGGATTTGTTTTGCTGCGCCTATTTGACGAAAACAGAATTTTTCCAACTATTGCAGGATTATCCGATCGATAAAGACACGCTTATAGAGAATAGCGTTCAGGAAGCAGATTATGTGCTTGTGCGCTATGGCGACTGTAACACAGCCTTTTTTGTACCGACACTCTTTGATGTGTTGAAATCGCATGAAGGATTTTATAAGCCTGCAAATCCGATCAATATTAATCAATACACACAAGTATTCGCCGACTGTTGGCGGCGGTTTTTATGTCAAAACCAAGGTAACACAGATTATGTGATTTTTGACGGCGGTTTTCTATTTCATCGTGCCAATGACTTGATCCAGAATTATCAGGCTACTGATGAAACGATTGCGAGGCATCTGATAGCATTGCTATCGGCGATGTCTCCACACAGTCCGATCCTCTTCTACCTTTCTGCAAAGGATGTCGGCGCGCGGCTCATTCAGGCTAGGGAAAGCCGTGGACAAACCCCAGCGACCGAAGTTCAAATCGCTTTTGAGTTAGAGAGAAAGCACCGGCAAATGCAAATATTAAATATCCTGCCTGTTCAAACCTGCATCATTGATATTTCAAATGGCTGGGAGAACGCAATTGAAAATATGATAGGTTTAATAAACGACGACGAAGGTGGTCTGAAAAAATGATTTGTCCCGGTTGCAGTTCCAACTTGCTGCATAATCATATGCTTATTGACGATAGCGTTCCGCCGATGAAGAACCGGTCGGAAATCATATACCCCCAATGTTCTGTCTGTGGTCATGCCATCCAGGTTCCTGATATTGAAGAAAATATTTCTGTGTTTAGAAAGGTTCTGCTGATCAGCGGCACAGCCGGGGCGGGTAAATCGGCGTTGGGACAACTCATCGCCAGCCAATCCGATTACATTTTTGTTGATGGAGATGCCATCAGCAAAAGAGTGAATTATTACGCGCGGCTTGATCCAGGTGCCTCTGTACCGGATTATCAAAGAGAAACGATACGGACGATGCTGGTTCTCCTCGGTTTAGGTTACGATGTGGTGGTGGGCTACGTCATCAACAGGGAAGTCTGGCTGTGGTATCGTGAGGAGCTGGCAAAGTATCATCTGTCCCCTGTGTTCCGCGTTCTCGTTCCTGATCGAAGCGTCTGCCTGCAAAGGGATTTGAATCGGGAGTGCTGGACGGCCGGAGCAGAGTATGTGGATCGGTGGTATGACGAACAGCGGGAATATTTACTAACAGACCCGGAAATCTGCATCGATAGTTCGCGGGAAACCCTGGCCGACACGTTTGCCAGGCATTTTATGGATTTACTTTAAGGCCGTCAAGAGATGCATACTTCTTTCCGCAGGCTTTTCCTTTCAGAGCAATTTCTGCAACGATCTAAGCAACAAGTACCATAAAAAACCCCGGTCAACCTTCTATAATAAAGATAGAGTTACATTCCGGCAGCTGGCTCTTCATTTGGCCTTGCTCATGAATCAAAACGCTTGCCTGCGCTCGAACACGTTTGCCGCTAACAGGCCTAAAGGAGAACGATATGGTCAATATCTCAATCAAAGCCATCGATCACGCGATCAGCAAAGATCAGCTGTGCGGCGCTCTGGAGAAGTCCCTGGGGGGCAAGAAGCTGCGCAAAGTCCTGCTGCTGCCGCCGGACATGACCCGGCTGCATTCCTATGCCGGCAAGATCACCGCCCGCTATTACGCCCTGCTCAAGGACTCCTGCCAGGTCGACATCATGCCGGCTATCGGCACGCACGATGCCATGACCGCCGAGGAATGCGCCGAATTTTTCGGGCCGGAAATCCCCTATGCGACCTTCCTGCCGCATCGCTGGCGGACAGATATTGTCAAGGTCGGCCAAGTCCCGGCGGAATACATCCGCGAAGTATCCGGCGGCTTGCTGGATTTCCCGATCGATATCGAAATCAACAAAAGGCTGCTCGATCCGTCCTATGACCTGATCATTTCCATCGGCCAGGTTATCCCGCACGAAGTCGTCGGCATGGCCAATTACAGTAAGAATGTCCTGGTCGGCTGCGGCGGCCAGGACAGCATCAACCGGACCCACTTCCTCGGCGCCGTCTATGGCATGGAGCGGTTGATGGGGCGCGACCATTCTCCAGTGCGCCAGGTTTTTGATTACGCCGAGGAGCATTTTCTAAAAAACCTGCCCTTGATGTACGTTCTAACTGTCACCACAGTCGAGGCCGGCCAGGTCAATCTGGAAGGGCTGTTTATCGGCCGCAGCCGCACTTTGTTTGAGAATGCGGTCGCGCTCAGCCAGGAGCGCAATCTGATTTTCCTGGACCGGGCGCCCCGCAAAGTCGTTGCTTATCTGGACGAGCGGGAATTCAAGAGCACCTGGCTCGGCAACAAGTCGGTTTACCGGACCCGCATGGCCATCGCCGACGGCGGCGAACTGATCGTCCTGGCCCCCGGCGTCCGCAAGTTCGGCGAGGATCCGGCGATCGACCAGCTGATCAGGAAGTACGGCTATGTCGGCCGGAACAAGGTGCTCGAAGCTTACAAAGCCAACGAAGACTTGCAGCAGAATCTGTCGGCGGCGGCACATCTGATCCACGGTTCATCCGACGGCCGCTTTACCATCACTTATGCGGTGTCGCAGTTGACCCGCGCCGAAGTCGAAGGTGTCGGCTTCAAATATATGCCGTTGGCCGAAGCCCTGCAGCGCTATGATCCGCGGCAGCTGCACGACGGCTACAATACCTTGCCGGACGGCGAGGAGATCTTCTTTATTTGCAACCCGGCCCTCGGCCTGTGGGCTGACCGGAAAAAGTTTAAAAGTTAGGCAGCCGCAGGCTGCCATTCACCAAAGCTGCCACAGATTGCATTTACCAGAGCAGCCGCAGGTTGCCATTGCTAAGCAGAATAAAACCAAAATACAGGGAGGAATTAAAATGAACAAAGCAGACATCGGTTTGATCGGTTTAGCCGTCATGGGTGAAAATCTGGTCATGAACATGGAGAGCAAGGGATTTACCGTCGCCGTTTACAACCGGTCGGTGGACAAGGTCAGCAAATTCACCGCAGGCCGGGCCAAAGGCAAAAACATCATCGGAACTTATTCAATCGAGGAACTGGTCGCCCAGTTGAAAGTGCCGCGCAAAGTCATGATCATGGTCAAAGCCGGCCAGCCGGTCGACGATTTTATCGAGAAGCTGATTCCAGTCCTGGATAAAGGCGACATCATCATTGACGGCGGCAACGCCCACTTCCCGGACACCATCCGCCGGACGAAATACGTGGAGGATCACGGTCTTCTCTTCATCGGCACCGGCGTTTCCGGCGGCGAAGAGGGCGCCCTGAAAGGTCCCAGCATCATGCCGGGCGGATCCCCCGCAGCCTGGCCGGCAGTCAAACCGATCTTCCAGGCGATCTCTGCCAAAGTGGAAGACGGCACCCCCTGCTGTGACTGGGTCGGCGCCAATGGAGCCGGGCATTTTGTCAAGATGGTGCACAACGGCATCGAATACGGGCTGATGGCGGCCTACGCCGAAGGCTTCAATCTGCTGCGCCACGCCAATGACGGCGATTCGGCCCGGGCGGTGGACGCGGAGACGGCGCCGCTGCGCCATCCCGAGCATTTCCGTTACGATTTCAAGCTGGATGAGATCGCCGAGCTGTGGCGGCGCGGCAGCGTCATCGGCTCCTGGCTGCTCGATTTGGGCGCCCGGGCGCTGGCGGAAAATCCCGGGCTCGATGGCTTCGCCGGGCGGGTGGCCGATTCCGGCGAGGGGCGCTGGACGATCCAGGCGGCCGTCGACGCCGGGGTGCCGGCGCCGGTGCTGAGTGCCGCCCTCTATGGGCGCTTCGCCTCGCGGGATCGGGACGACTTCGCCAACCGCTTGCTCTCGGCGCTGCGGCGGCAGTTCGGTGGCCATCAGGAACCAACCGTCGAGGGAGGCGCCCATGCCACACAGCATCCGGCTTGATCCGACCATCCTCGTGATCTTCGGCGCCGGCGGGGATCTCGCCTGGCGCAAGCTGATTCCGGCCCTCTACAACCTGGGGCTGGACAAGCTGCTGCCCGAGCGCTTCGCCATCGTCGGCGTCGGCCGCCGGCCGCTGCCGGTCGACGAGTTCCGCGCACGTCTGCGCCAGGGGATCGAGCAATTCTCCCGCCGGCCGCTGGCGGACGAGGAACTGTGGCGGCGTTTCGCCGACAACATCCGCTATGTGAGCGAGGATCTCGCCGATCCCGCCTCGGGCGCGGCTCTCGATGCCTGCCTGGCGGAATTTCAGGGTAGCTGGGGGACGCGGGCCAACCGCGTCTACTATCTCGCCGTCCCTCCCGGCGTCATGGCCTCGGCGGCAGCCATGCTCCAGCGTCTCGGCGTCTGCCGCGACTGCGTTCACGACCGGCTGGTGATCGAGAAGCCCTTCGGCCGCGACCTCGAAACAGCCCGGGAGCTGAACGATTTCCTCGGCGCCCTCTTCGCCGAATCGCAGATCTACCGCATCGATCACTATCTGGGCAAGGAGACGGTGCAGAACATCCTCGCCTTCCGCTTTGCCAACTCCCTCTTTGAACCGATCTGGAACCGGCGCTACATCGACCATGTGCAGATCACCGTCGCCGAGACGGTGGGCATCGGCGACCGGGGCGAATATTACGATCAGGCCGGGGCCTTGCGCGACATGGTCCAGAACCATCTGCTGCAGATTCTCTGCCTGGTGGCGATGGAGCCGCCGATCTCCTTCGACGCCGAGGAGATCCGCAACAAGAAGGTCGACGTGCTACGGGCGATCCGCCCCCTGGCGGCCGGAGAACTCCATCGCGCGGCGGTGCGCGGCCAGTACCGCAAAGGGCAGGTGCTGGGGGAGGCGGTGCCGGGTTATCCCCAGGAGCGCAAGGTTGCCCCCGAATCGACCACCGAAACCTACGTCGCCCTCATGTTCCACATCGACAACTGGCGCTGGCAGGGGGTGCCCTTCTACCTGCGCACCGGCAAGCGTCTGCCGACCAAGGTTTCGGAAGTCAACGTCATCTTCCGCTCCCCCCCTCATCAATTCTTCCCCTCGGCGGCGGTGGAGAGCTGGCAACAGAACCGCATCGTCATCCGCATCCAGCCCGAGGAAGGGATCGGCACCCGCATCCAGGTGAAACAGCCCGGCACCCGGCTGTTGCTGGGGACGGCGGACATGCAGTTCCGCTACCGCGAGGCCTTCAAGGCGGCGGCGCCCGAAGCCTACGAAACCCTGCTGCTCGACGTGATTCGCGGCGACGCTACCCTCTTCATGCGCGCCGATCAGGTGGAAAGCGCCTGGCAGGTGGTCACGCCGATTCTGGAGGCCTGGGAGGCGGTGCCGCCAGCGGACTTTCCCGACTATCCGGCGGGGAGCTGGGGACCGGAGGCGGCCGATCTAATGCTGGCCCGTCAGGGGCATAACTGGCTGCAACCGACCGAGCCGGAGGAGGCATGATCCGGGTTTTTGCCGATGCCGAAGAACTGGCCCGGGGGGCGGCCGCGTTTTTCGCCGAAGAGATCAGCCGGGTGGTGACGGCGCGGGGGCGGGCGTCGGTACTGCTGGCCGGCGGCGAAACCCCGCGTCGCACCTACGAACTGCTGGCTGAGGAGTCTCTGCGCGAGACGATCCCCTGGGATAAAATCCATTTTTTCTGGGGGGATGAACGCTG
>DOFA01000232.1:0-2230 GCA_003532195.1 Clostridiales bacterium | reverse complement strand
AAATGCGCTGGACTGCCGTCGTCCACCGTCCCGGCGACGCCTTTCCCCGCATCACCCTGACCCTGCCGCTGCTCAATCAGGCCCGCAGGCTCCTTTTTCTCGTCGCCGGTCGGGACAAGGCGGCGATTCTGGCTGAGATGGCCCTTGGCGTTCCGGCCTCCCTTCCGCTCTATCCGGCACAACGAGTACAGCCCCATAGCGGCGAACTCACTTGGTTCGCCGACCGTGCGGCCGCCGGGTGCTAAAGTCTTTCGCAAAAGTCCCGTCGGAATTTTTTCCCCAAATGAATAAAGGTGTCGATCATGGATCAGAAACCACAGGCCGAAACCGCCACCCCTGCCTATCATGCCCTGACGGCGGACGCCGTGCTGGAGAAGCTGAAGGCTGGCGCCGAAGGTCTCCCCGAAACGGAAGCCGCCCGCCGCCGGGCGGAGTTCGGCCCCAATCTGCTGCCGAGTGCCGAGGCCGAAGGCCCCTGGCGAATTTTCTGGCGGCAGATCAATAACCCCATCGGTTGGCTGCTGATCGGCGCCGGGGCGCTGGCCCTGTTGCTCGGTAAACCGACCGATGCCCTGGTCGTTTTCGGCGCGGTGGGGATCAACGCCGTCATCGGCTTCATTCAGGAGTTCCGGGCGGGCAAGGCCATCGAAGCCCTCGCCGCGATGATTCCCACCGTTGCGACCGTGCTGCGCGGCGGCCAGGCCCAGGCGGTTTCCGCCGTCGAGCTGGTGCCCGGCGATGTGGTGACACTGCAGAGCGGCGACAAGATTCCTGCCGATCTGCGTCTGCTACGGGTCAAGAATCTGCTGGTCGAGGAGGCCGCACTCACCGGTGAATCGCTGCCGGTGGCCAAGCGGGCCGAACCGGTTGACGCCGACGCGCCCCTGGGCGATCGACTCGGCATGGCCTACAGCGGCACCCTGGTGGTGCAGGGAACCGCCACCGGGGTGGTGGTCGCCATCGGCGGCGCGACCGAACTGGGGCGGATCAACGCCCTGCTCAACCAGACCCGGCAACTGGAAACGCCGTTGACCCGGCAACTGGCCAAGGTCAGTTCGGGGATTACCGTCGCGGTGCTGGCGGTGGTCGCGGTGCTGATCGGCTTCGGCATCTGGGTCAAGGATGCCCCTATCGGCGAGGCGCTGATGGTCGCAGTCTCCCTGGCGGTGGCGGCGATCCCCGAGGGACTGCCGGCGGTCATCACTATCTGCCTGGCCATCGGCGTGCGGCGCATGGCCGACCGCAACGCCGTCGTCCGCCATCTTCCCGCCGTGGAAACCCTCGGCTCGACCACGGTGATCTGTTCGGACAAGACCGGCACCTTGACCCGCAACGAGATGACCGTGCAGGTCGCCTGGCTGGATGGGCACGAATACCGCTTTTCCGGCATCGGCTATGCCCCGGAAGGGGAAGTTTCCCACGACGGCCGCATCGCCGAACCGACGCCGGCACTCTTTGAACTGCTGCGCACGGCGCTGCTCTGCAACGACGCGGTCCTGCGTTTCGAGGAGCAGGGCTGGACGATCACCGGCGATCCGACGGAAGCCGCCCTGGTGGCGGCCGCCGGCAAGGGCGGTTTGGATGCCGAAGGGGTGCGGGCCCGGTACAGGCGGCTCGATGTCATCCCCTTCGAGTCGGAAACCAAGTTCATGGCGACTCTCCACCGGCTGGAAGAGGGTACGGCGATCTTGCTCAAGGGGGCGCCGGAAACGGTGCTGGAGCGTTGCGCCCTGGGCGCGGAAGAGCGGGAACGGATTCTCGAGGTCATGGAAACCTACGCCCGCCAGGGTTTGCGGGTCATCGCCCTGGCCCGCAAGGAGGCGCAGGGGGCGGAGGGGGCGGAGCAGATCGCGCCGGAGGCGGTGGCCGAAGGTTTAGTCTTCGCCGGGCTGCTGGGCATGATCGATCCCCCGCGCGGCGAGGCGATGGATGCCATCCGCCTCTGCCGGGAGGCAGGCATCACGGTGAAGATGATCACCGGCGATCATCCGACGACCGCCGAAGCCATCGGTCGCCAGCTCGGCCTCCTGCACGGGGAGCAGGGCGCCCTGCGCGGCCGCGATCTCGACGATCTTGACGAAGGGGGATTCCGCCGGGCGGCGCTCGACACCCACGTCTTCGCCCGGGTCGCGCCCGAGCACAAGCTGCGGCTGGTCGAGGCGCTGCAAGGGGCGGGGCAGGTGGTGGCCATGACCGGTGACGGGGTCAACGACGCCCCCGCCCTCAAGCG
>DOFA01000094.1 GCA_003532195.1 Clostridiales bacterium | reverse complement strand
GGGGCACATTTCCTGGCAGCAGTAACAGCGGATGCATTTGGCATAGTCGTACACCGGCGGCACTTTCTTATCCCCATCCTTCCAGGAGAGCGCCTTCGGCTGCGCCGGGCACACCTCAACGCAGCGGCCGCACTTGGTGCAGAGCGCGGGATCGATGGTCGGGCGCGGCGCGGTGAAGCGCCGCATGAAGCTGGTAGACAGAAATGACATATCCGTGGTTGTCTTCTGCGGGCTGCGGTCCACCTCGAAATCGCTGGAGACGAAGGAATCCATTGGGTCGCCGGCAAATTCAATCTCTGTATACGTTCCCAATCCAAATTTTTCCCCATAGACCAAAGTTTCAACCAATTCCGGATCCAGATCGATCAGGCGGCAAACCGTGGCGTCCAGCGCCACCGGGTCTGTGGAGAAGAGCAAGACATTCATCGGTTTGGGTGTGCCGTTGCGCGGACCGTTGCCTTCCATGGCCATGATCGCGTCCAGGACAAAAAGACGCGGCTGCAAACAGAGGTTGATGTCAACCAGCATCTGCGCGAAATCTTCCGGGTTTTTCAGCCGGACATGATATAAGAGCTTCTGCTGGCCGGGAATCACGCCGAACTGGTTCTTCAAAGCCCCGGTCATGCCGGTCAGCGCATGGGTTTTCAGTTTAGCCAGGCTGACCAGGCCATCCGCGGCCGCGACGCCGGCAGCCAGGGGCAGCTGCTTGAGCGATTTGCCATCCGGAAACAAAGTATCGACAGCCGTATCGAAATCTGCGGCCGCAACGCCGGATTTTTCGGCGACGGCAGCCAGTCCGCTGATTTTTGCCGCCCGGCTCATCGAATCGAGCGGCGGCGAATCCCCATAGGAAAGGTTAAGACCGAGATCCTGCAGGCTGCGGATCAGCGCCTGGAAAACTGAAGGATGCGGCGTGGTGGCGCGTTCCGGCGGGACGGCGGCCAACAGGTTGGGTTTAATCAGGATTTTTTCGCCGGTCTGGAATGAGGCGGCCAGATTCAGATGGCGAAAAGCCGTCCGAAAACCGTCGTCCAGTTCTTCCTGCTGGTATTGTTCCAATAAAATAACGGCCAGATCAGCCATGCGGCGCTACCTCGATCCTGCCCGCTCTGCGGGGTGAGAAAGATATTTGCTTCATTATATCATAGAGGTCAGCCTGACAATCCGGCGGCTGCCGCAGAAACCGGCAAACCTGCAAATGAGGTTTTCACCGGCTCAGATTTTTTCCAGGTTGGCCATGCGGGCGAGCAGGCGCTTGCGTTCGCCGGACTCGAATTCGATGATCACGATGGCGTCGCCGGCAACCGGCTCACAGGAGACAATGCGACCGGAACCAAACCGGGCATGGCGCACTGTGTCGCCTTTCCGCAGGTCGATCGGCGACGAGGTGCGCGGGTTGGGCGCCGCCGGCCGAATCAGGTCCGGGATGCGGCGATTTTGCTCCGGCATGCCGGGGAACCTCGATCCGCCGGCCTGTGCGCTCCGGCCGAATTCGGCGCCGGTGTCCCGGAAGCGGGAACCGCCGATTTCTTCCAGACATTGGCTCGGGATTTCCTGGGCAAAGCGGGATACGGACAGATTCTGCGTTTGGCCGAAAACCAGCCGGGAGCGGGCGGTCGTGATATACAGCTTGCGTTTGGCCCGGGTGATCGCCACATAGGCCAGGCGGCGTTCTTCTTCAATATCTGCCTCGTTCTCCATGGAACGGTAGCCCGGGAAAAGACCTTCTTCGGCGCCAACCAGAAAGACGGTGCCAAACTCCAGCCCCTTGGCGCTGTGGATCGTCATCAGGCGGACATAATCCTGGTTCTCGCGGTCTTCGTCCATTTCCGCATAGAGAGCGGCCCGCTCCAAAAAGGAAGCGAGAACGCTGGGCAGATCCTCCGCCAGCAGATCCTGGTCTTCCGGGGCCAGCCCGCCGGCTTGGTCCAGGGCGCGCAGTTCCTGTCGGCCGGCGGTGAATTCCAGGGCGTCCGAAAGGAGTTCCTTCAGGTTCTCAATCCGGTCCACCGGATCGTCAAGCCGGCTTTTTCCCTGCTGGTCGACCAGTTCCTGCACCAGCCCGGATTCACTTTCCACCCATTCGATATACTCGGCCAGACTGAGATCATTGGCCAGCAATCGGGAGCGGAACTGGCTGATCTGGCCGGCAAATGCCTGCAGCCGGGCTGCGGCGCGCTGCAGTTCCGGGTAAACGGCCGCCTCGGCGCAGATGGCCAGCTGGCTTTTCCCTTCCCGGGCAGCCAGAAAGGCGAGCTGCTCGAGCGTCATGTCGCCGATCCCGCGCCGGGGCACCTGGATGATCCGGTTCAGCGCCAGGTCGTCGCCGGGCAGCAGGATTAATCGCAGGTAGCCCAGGACGTCCTTGATCTCCTTGCGGTCATAGAAGCGCATGCCGCCGAAGATCCGGTAAGGTATGCCCTGCTCGCGCAAAGCCGACTCCAGGCTGCGCGACAGGGCGTTCAGCCGGTAGAGCACCGCGATGTCGCGATAGGCGCAGGCGCTGTCGGCCCGGGTCACCAGGCGGTTGATCTCCGCGGCGATATACCGGCCTTCTTCGCTGTGGTTTTCCGCCCTCAGGAAGGTGATCAGCTCACCGGCGCCGGAACTGGTCCAGAGCTTCTTCGCCTTGCGGCCCTTGTTTTCTTTAATGACCGCATTGGCGGCATTGAGCACCATGGCGGTGGAGCGGTAATTTTGCTCCAGCTTGATGACTTTGCAACCTTTGAAGTCTTTCTCAAAGTCAAGTATGTTCTGGATATTCGCGCCGCGGAAGCTGTAAATGGACTGGTCGTCATCGCCGACGACGCACAGGTTGCGGTGCCGGTCGGACAGCAACCGGACCAGGCGGTACTGGGCATGATTGGTGTCCTGGTACTCGTCGACCAGGATATAGCGGAACCGGTCCTGATACTCGGCCAGGACCTCCGGATGATCGCTCAGCAGACGCACAGCTTCGTAGAGAATGTCGTCGAAATCCATGCTGTTGCTCTTTTTCAATTTGTCCTGATACAGCGAGTAAACCTTGGCGATCCGGCTGAGCCGAAAATCCTGGCCGGCTTCCCGGGCATACTGATCGGCGCCGGTCAGCGCGTTTTTGGCGGCGCTGATCTGGCTGTGCACAACCTTGGGCGCAAAAGCTTTTTCATCGTAATTCAATTCGGTCAGACAGCTCTTGATAATTTTTTGCTGATCGTCGACATCAAGGATCGTAAAACTGCGGTCGTAACCGAGTAAAGCGGCAAACCGACGCAAAATGCGCAGCATCATGGCATGGAAGGTTCCGATCCACATAGCCAGGCTGGCCGGGCCGACCAGGTCCTCGATGCGGGATTTCATTTCGGCGGCCGCCTTATTGGTAAAAGTGATCGCCAGGATTTCCGAAGGCCGGACACCGCGCATGCTGACCAGCCAGGCTATCCGGTGCGTGATCACCCGGGTTTTGCCCGAACCGGCGCCGGCAAGGATCAGCAGCGGGCCTTCGCCATGCTGAACCGCCTCCGCCTGCTGCGGATTCAGCCCGGCCAGCAGGCGGGCGGGATCGGTTGCCGGCCGCCGGTGCTGCTGCAGCTGAGGCTGAGACTGCTGTGCGGACTCGATAATCTGGTCAAACAGATCCATGAAAAGATGTCCTCCGCCTGTGTTCCGGTCCGCCGGACCGGAACAAAAATTCATTGTTCAGAGAAACAGTATACCACAACCGGCCCGAACATATGAGCTATTTTTGCGGCTATTCCTAGACAATCGGACGACAGTCGGGCACCAGCTTGATTTCCCTGCGGACGGCGCAAAAACAGGGCCGGTCCGCCGGACCGGCCCTGTATTGGCGCCGCACAGGCGCCGCTTTCTAACAAGGATTTAGTACTGGGGTTCGATGATGCCGTAATTTCCGTCTTTGCGTTTATACACCACGCAGACTTTCTCTGTATCCATATCCAGATAGAGCAGGAAGCTGTGCCCCAGCATCTCCATCTGCAAGACCGCTTCATCGGGATCCATCGGGATGATATCAAAAGTCTTCCTCTTGATGATCTTGGGTTCCTCAACGGCCTCGGCCGGCGGCGTGGGCTGCGTTTTCAGGTATTCCTTCATGTAGGCATAGTCGTGGATCTGCTTCTCGATTTTGGTCTTGTGCTTGCGGATCTGGCCTTCGAGGACTTCAACCGCCAGATCAAGAGCCGTGAAGACGTCATCGGCAATCGTTTCAGCCCGGTAGTAGTGTTTCTGGATCTTGAGCGTGACCTCGATGCATTTCTGGTCTTTCTCCGGACGCACTTTAACGTTGGCTATTGTGTCGTCGCCAAAAAACCGGTTGAATTTCCCCAGCTTCTCTTCGATGCGCTGGTGCAGCTGGTCACCTACCTTGATGCCTTTGCCATTGATGTTGATCTTCATGTAGACCGCTCCCTTCTGAATCAAATTTTCGGTTCTGTCAAGGTTCCTTTGTTGCGGTGTTCCCTTGCTTCTATTATACCGCATACAGGCGGCCGTCGTGTAGCCATGATTCGTACGATCTTGATTCCTGTTCAAAATAATCTGTTCTGCTATAATGGAAGTACTTTTTCTGGTGGAGGGGTCATTATGAGCACTAACGGCAATCAAGCTGCGGGAGGCGCCGGTTCCGGTCCGGACAGCAAGGGCTTTCTGGGAATCAGTCAATTGACTTTGCGGGCTGTGGTCATCGGCATGATCGGTTCGGTGATCATCACGGCCAGTTCCGTCTATGTGGCGCTGAAAATGAGCGCCCTGCCCTGGCCGACCATCTTTGTTGCCGTTCTGTCGATGGCGCTGCTGAAAGCGCTCGGCAAGACCAGCCTCAATGAGATCAACATCGCCCAGACCGGCATGTCAGCCGGCGCCATGGTCGCCGGCGGCCTGGCCTTCACGATTCCCGGCCTTTGGATTTCCGGCGCCTATAAACCTTACGACGCCGCCGAGAGCAGTCTGGCCGGCTGGTTTTTTCCGAAATTCTGGCCGGTGCTGCTGATCGCTTTCACCGGCATGATCCTGGGGTCTTTGCTTTGCTGGTATCTGCGCCCGCGATTTGTCGAACAGGAAAAGCTGCCCTACCCGATCGGCACGGCAGCCGCCGAAGCCCTTAGCGCCGGCGACAAGGGCGGCCGCAAAGCCGGCATCCTGTTTGCCGCGCTTGGCCTGACGGCCATCTTCACCTATCTGCGCGATAAAGTCGCCGGATTTCCACAGGCAATCAGCGGGCTGCTCTGGAAAGTTCCGGTCAGCCTGACCTTATCGCCGATGGGCATCGGCATCGGCTATATCATCGGCATTGAATACACGTCCTACTGGCTGGGCGGAGCGATATTCACCAATTTTATCATCAATAAACTGGGGATCGAATGGCACGCCTTTCCGGACGCCGCCGCAGCCGGTGCTTTTACGCTGACCGCCGCGATCGGGCTGATGGTCGGCAGCGGCGCCGGCATCCTGATCACCTTCCTGCGATCCCTGTTCCGGCGCCGGAAAGCGGTCGCCGCGTCTGTCGAGGCAGTTGCCCCGGTCACCGGCTCGCCGGCTGCCGGTGATTTCCCTGCCGGCCGGCTGGCAGGCCAGTCCCGGCGGTTCAGCCTGGGCCTGCTGATCCTGATCACAGTCGCCCTGTCCTATGCCCTGAGCATCTTTGCCGGCCTCAGCCCGCTGGCGGCGGCGCTGCTGATGCTGGGCGTCCTGGTGGCGACCGCCATGTCGGCGACCATCACCGGCCAGACCGGCATCAATCCAATGGAGATTTTTGGTATCCTGATATTGCTCGCGATCCGCTTGTTCGTTGATGTCGATACGATCGGAGCCTTTTTTGTCGCGGCCGCGGTTGCCGTCGCCTGCGGTTATGCCGGCGACCTGCTCAACGATTACAAGACCGGCGCGCTGATCGGCACCAATCCGAACGCCCAACTGGTTTCCCAGATCTTCGGCGGCATCGTCGGCACCCTGGTGGCCTCTGTGGCGATGTTTGCCGTGATCGTCCAGTATGGCGGCGTCTTCGGCGCCAACGAAGCCCTGACCGCCGCCCAGGCAATCAGCGTCAGCGCCATGGTCAGCGGCATCGGCGATAATTTCGTCTTCCTGGTCGCCGCCCTGCTTGGATGTCTGCTCTACCTGCGCAAAGTGCCGGCTATGATCATCGGCATCGGCATGTTGTTGAATATCGGCCTGGCAGCGGCAATATTCCTCGGCGGGCTGATCCGGTTCATACTCGATCTTATCCGCAAGGAAAAAGCAGCCGATACAACCACCGGCAACGTCATCGCGGCCGGACTTCTCGGCGGCGAGGGTATCACCGGTACGATCCTGGCGATCATCGCGATGTTCTCGCGGTAATCGGCCAACGCGCGATAAAAACGAGCAATAAATCATATTACATGTACAAGGCGGTCTTATGCAGCCACTTGAATGGGTAAACTATGTCGATACCAGCACCGGAACGATCGGCGATGTCCAGACAACCAGCTATCATGGCGGCGGCAAGACCTATCCCGGCGCGGCGCGGCCGTCCGGGATGGTTCAGCTCAGCCCCGATACAATCACCGGCGGCGATAACGGTTCCGGCTACAGCTATCATCATCAAACCATCGAAGNNGGCATCGGCTGGTACGGCGACCTGGGTAATCTGCAGGTTATGCCGACGACTGGTCCGCTGAGTTTTTTCAGCGGCAGCAATGAATTCGTTTCAGCGCCCGATTCGGAGAATGGCTGGAAATCAGCTTTCCGGCACGAAAGCGAAGTCACCCGGGCCGGATATTATGCGGTCGATCTGGATACCTACGGCATCCGCGTCGAACTGACCGCGACGGTCAGAACCGGTCTGCTGCGCATCACCTTTCCCGAGTCGGAGACCAGCCGGATTCAGATCGACCTGGCCCGCCGGATCGGCGGCCGGTCGACCCGGCAATCGGTTAAGGTGATCGGCCGGGATACTTTGGAAGGTTTTATCGAATGCCGTCCGGAGGGCGGCGGATTCGGCCACGGCCGCGGCAATGTGACCTATACGCTTTATTTTCACGGCCGTTTTTCCCGCCCCTTTGACTCTTGCGGCTTGTGGAACAACGGCGCGGACCGCGGCCAGCAATCCTCTCTGGACGGCGAATCGCTGGGATTCTACGCCAATTACCGAACCGGGCGGCAGGAAGCTATTCTCTTCAAGGCGGGGATTTCCTATGTCAGCATCGCCGGCGCCCNNGATTTTTGATGATGTTGCCGCCCAATCTCAGCAGGCTTGGGAATCGGCGCTGGATGGGATCCGGATCCAGGGAGGCTCCCCGGTTCAGAAGCAAATCTTTTATACTTGCCTCTACCATTCCCTGCTCGATCCGCGGATACACGCCGACTGGGACGGCAAGTACATCGGCGCCGACCAGCAAGTGCATCAAAGCAGCCGATTCATCCCCCGCACCATTTTCAGCGGCTGGGATGTTTATCGCAGCGAATTTCCTTTGCTGACGCTGATCAATCCTGATCTGGTCAACGACGAAGTCAACACGCTGATCGAGTTTGCGCAAGCGAACGGGAACCTCTTTCCGCGCTGGGAACTGATGATGAATGAAACCGGATGCATGGTTGGCGATCCGGCTGTCATTGTCATCTCTGATGCTTATGTCAAAGGCATCCGTGATTACGATGCCCGGCAGGCGTATGCCTGCTGCCGGGCGTCGGCCTTCGGGGAACTTGCCGGCCGGCCGGAAAGAGTTGCTTTTCAGAAACTTGGCTATGTACCGGGCAGTATCTCCGAAACGCTTGAGTATACCTTCGCCGACTGGTGTCTCGGCAATTTTGCCGCGGCGCTTGGCTTGGTTGATGACAGCCGGTTTTTTTACCAGAAAGCCCTGAGCTACCGGTTGATTTTCGACCCGGCTGCCGGCTGGATGCGCTGCCGCGACCAAGACGGGAACTGGATGGACTGGCAGGGCAAATATGATGAAAGCGGCTGCGTTGAAAGCAATGTCTTCCAGCAGACTTGGTTTGTTCCCCACGATGTTGACGGGCTGATCCGCCTGATGGGACCGGAACGTTTTCTCAGCGAGCTGGAGTGCCTGTTCCAGGAAGCCGATCTGTCGGCGATGTGGAATACCGCCTATAACCATTCCAACGAACCTTGCCATCATGTAGCCCACTTGTTCAACTATGCCGGTCAGCCCTGGCGAACCCAGTACTGGACCCGAAGAATCCAGAATGAAGCTTACCGTACGGGGCCTTACGGTTACTGCGGCAACGATGATGTCGGCCAGATATCGGCCTGGTATGTCCTGACGGCATTGGGGATCCATTCAACGGCGCCGGGCAGCACTGTCTTCAATCTCAACACGCCTTTGTTCCAGAGGGCGCAGATCCGGCTGAACAAGCGCTATCACAGCTGTTCGGTCGCTGAAACCCTGACAGTCGAGACAGACCGGGACCCGGCCACCCATATATACATCAAAGGCGTCCTCCTCAACGGAGAGCCGCTGAACCGCTGCTGGATCGATTATCGGGAACTGACCGCAGGCGGCAGACTGACCTTTATGCTGGCCGACCAGCCGGATCATCAGTGGGGAACAGATAATCCGCCGCCGTCTTTGTCAGGATAAAGCTTTGAACTTGTCCCGTCTTTTATATGACAATCAATCTTTCGATTTTCACAGAAATCGTTAACCAGACAGACAAGGCTGTCATAATATTTTTGATAATCTTTATATTCCGTCACTTTTGCGTTATAGTTTAATCTTCCGAAAATAATTCGGTCGACAAAATCTATGGCATCCAGAATTTCTGATAAATCCTGCTCGATTATATTCGGCGTAGGATATGGCTCAATGCTAACCCATGTCTTATAGCCCTGATCATGTAACTTTTTCAATGATGAAATCCGATCATGATAAGTTGCAGAACCGTGCTCATACTTTTCACGATACTCTTCGTTAAGTGAAATAAGTGTTATACCATATGAATTCATTTTCGAAGTTTGATAGAGACGGCTTGGCAATACCCCTTTTGTCAAAGCTGTACATGGAATCCCATAGCGATTGATTTCATCGATAATATCGACACTCATACTTGATATTTCACTATATCCATACATGAATGGATCTGTAGTGAAGCAAAGATGAACTGACTTGATCTTATCTTTCAGATTCGGCAGTTCTTTCTGGACCAATTCAAGTGCATTTATGGCCAGGATTGGTGAGCACCATTCCTCATAATTTTTAACTCGACCAAACCTTCTGGCCAGCAGGTACGCATAGCAAGGGTATTTACAACCATGAGAACAACCAAGAACATGATTGACCGTATAATCACCATATTCGACACCGGTTTTATAAAGCATCGATTTACGTAACCCGGTTCTTAAACTATTTACTATTGATGCCATGTGACCAGTCGAGCGGACAACTCGACACTCCTTCCATCAATTCATTTTCTGTGTGAGGGATGCCGATGCCCTCGCTGCGATTATATCACATCTATTTGTCGCGAACAATTGTTCTGTCAGCTGTTCAAAATTTCTGTTGCCAATTTTCTTGCCAGGTACTTTGCTTTCGGACTCTGATTTGTCATGGCAAAGAATAAAGCAAATAAAGGGCTATTCTTTGAATTGCGTAAGATCATGGGTTCATCGATGACAAACTCAAATATACTGTTTAGCTTATTATAAATATACTCGATCACTTGTTTATTATTTGTTTGCCGTTCTTTGTCTTCATCATTTTCAAATAAACTGATTTGCTTCGGCTTTTGATATAAATTTTTCCATGTGTCATCTCCAAATAAAGAATTTAATTTTCTTTCCGATCCTTCTGTAACTCTGCCATTTTTAGGCATCATGCGATTCATCGCTGATAACGGAAACAAATACCACAAATCAATGACATCTGTCGCAGATATTTCTTTGATTGTGCTCCATGCAACTTCTGTACTATAGTGATCCAGGAACAAGAGAACCCTCGAGTATTTGAGATTTCGATCCCTGCATATTTGTTGAATCATTTCATTACAATCTTCTGAATAGATCTTAATATTTCTGCCAGGATACTCATTCTTCAATTTGAGTAATTCATATGCTCTTTCTGAGTTTTGTTCAACGAAAATATACTCGTCAAATGGACAAGTGCCAGATAAGGCAATACGAGCCGAACCATCGATTGTAATCTCTTTTCCATCGACCTTTATATCTACTGACCCTGTTCCTGCAAAAGCATCAATATATATTCTTCTAAAATGATGTTTTTTTAATGCTTCAGCATATGCGTTAATATATTTACCGATTTTATCAAGTTTTTGTATTGTCCACATTCCGCCAAATTGGTGAACCATTAACAATCCTCCTGAAGATAATTTGTAAACTCATTAAATATAGTTTAAATTGAACACTTCTATTAATGAGTACAACTATTATATCATTTATCTCAACAGATTAGTATCACATGATAACTATTATATAATTATTATTATTTAATATAAGAACTGATTGGGTTAAGCAATATGATTGTACTCAGAAATGCTGTCTCTGCCAACCAGCAGAGATTTATTTCTGCAGGGAAAAAGCGCCCGGTAGGATTTCTTCCAGTGTGTAGCGGCAGAATTTTCCGGTCGGACTGGCCGCCAGCAAGATAAAATCCGGTGCCGCGAACTCGGACATCACCTGGCGGCAGATTCCGCAGGGCATGCAGGGTTCATCCTGACCGCAGATGACGGCCAGGCGGCGGATCTGGCGGCTGCCAGCTGAAACCGCTTTGTAAATCGCGGTCCGTTCACCGCAGCAGGTGGCGCCATAGGATGCATTTTCTATGTTGCAGCCGGTAAAGAGGCAGTCGTTTTCATCGAGGAGAGCCGCGCCCACGGTAAAATGGGAATATGGCGCGTACGCCTTCGTCCGGGCTTCTGCCGCGGCCGCAATCAATTGCTCGTCTGTCATATCGCTGCTCCCTCCGGTAAATAAATGTCTGAGCTTTCATAGCGTGTCCTCAGTCAATATTATATTCAATCCGGAGGGCTCTGTCGATGATGATGCCCACCGAAGTCCATTGCCGATGCCCATTGCCATCCGGCCAGGAACCGATATACTGAGAAGAAAAAGATCGGTTGGCTGACATCCATGATCATGACCAGGGAAAAAGGATTTTATAAGCGCTTTCTTATCTTGCTGCTGCCTCTGGCGCTGCAAAGTGTCATCTCCTACTCTGTCAGCCTGGCTGACAACCTGATGGTTGGGTCACTTGGCGAACTAGCCTTGTCCGGAGTCTACACAGCCACCCAGCTGCAGAATTTCCTGCATATGCTGGTCGCCGGGCTAAGCGCCGCCCTGATTGTCCTGGCTTCGCAGTATTGGGGTAAAAGAGACGGCGGCAGTGTTAAATCAGTCATTGGCATCGCCGTGAAACTGGCTCTGGGCGCCGGATTGCTGATGCTGCTGCTGACGCTGCTTTTTCCATGGCAAATTATGCGGCTGTTCACCAATGATCCGGCCATCGTCCAGGAATCCTTGCAATATCTGCGCATTATCCGGTTCACCTATCTCTTCTTCTGCCTGACCCAGGTATTGATCGCATCGATGCGCTGTGTCGAAACGGTCCGGATCGGGCTTTATGTGTCGATCATGACCTTCTGTGTCAATGTATTTCTGAACTGGGTCTTGATTTTCGGCAATCTGGGGGCGCCGGCCTTGGGTATTCGGGGAGCGGCGATCGCCACCCTGACGGCGCGGATTCTGGAAACAGCCGTCATGATCCTCTATGTCGGTTTTATCGATAAAAAACTGAAAATACGGGCCCGCGACCTGCTGCATTCGGACCGCATCCTGCTGCGTTCTTTCTTCAGTTACGGCCTGCCGGTCATTCTCGGCGACATTTTCTGGGGGATCAATCTGGCATCCCAAGGGGCGATCATCGGTCGGCTCGGCGAAACAGCCGTCGCTTCAGTCAGCATCGCCAATACGGTCTTTTCCCTCTTCAGCGTTGCCGTCTACGGCGCAGCAGGCGCTTCGGCCATCATCATCGGCCAGACTGTCGGCGCTGGCGCCTACGACAAGGTCAAATCCTATGCCCGCACCCTGCAGGTCCTGTTTGTCGGCATTGGCCTGGTGTCCGGAGCAGCGCTTTTTCTGGCCAGGGAATATCTTGACCTGTTCTACAACCTGGAACCAGAAACCCTGAAGCTGACTGTCCGCCTTCTGACCGTTCTCTCGGTTACGATCGTCGGCACTTCCTATCAGATGTCTTCCCTGACCGGCATCGTCCGCGCCGGCGGCGCCACGCATTTTGTCCTGATCAACGACCTGATCTTCGTCTGGTGCGTGGTTATCCCTTCAGCTCTGCTGGCAGCTTTTGTTTTCGAGGCGTCGCCGGTCGTCGTCTACGCCTGCCTGAAATCTGACCAGATCCTCAAATGCCTGGTCGCCGCAGTTAAAGTCAACCGCTTCCGCTGGATCAAGAACCTGACCCTGGCAAAGAAGTCCCTCGCCTGATTGCCGCTCTGAACAAGCGATGAAGGGGTCAGCCCGACCAGCCGTACTTGCCTTTCAGCTCGACAAAGACGACTTTCTCCACCGATTTGCGGCTGATCCGGCCGTCCTGGCCGCGGGATATCAGCAGCAAATCCTGGAGCCCCGGCCGGCCGACCGGGATGATCATCCGCCCGCCCGGACCGAGCTGCTCTTCCAGCTCAGCCGGAATCCGGGCTGCGGCCGCGGTAACCATGATCTTGTCATACGGGGCATTTTCCGGCCAGCCCGCACTGCCGTCGCCAACCCGATAATCGATATTGGCAAAGCCCAGGGCAGTCAGACGGTCCCGGGCTTTTGCCGATAAATCGGCGATTCGCTCGATCGTATAGACTTCTCGGGCAAACCTGGCCAGCAAAGCTGTCTGATAGCCAGATCCCGTGCCGATTTCCAAAATCCGGTCGGTTTTTTCCGGCGCCAGCTGCAGGGTCATCGCCAAAACCAGGCTGGGCTGTGAAATGGTTTGGCCATATCCGATCGGCAGGGCTTCATCAAGATAGGCCCAGTTTTTATTCTCATTGCCAATAAAATAAGCCCGATCGAGATTGCGGAAATATTCAGTCAGGTTTTTGGGATCCATGAGCACCGCCTCCCTGGATCCGGATGTACGGAAAGTACAGGACATCTTCCGTCAGTAAATGGCCGACCAGCATCTCATCCATGATAAAAGCGAAAAAGGCTGACGGTTTGGGCTCCGAGCGCTGCATTCCGGAATTCAGGCGCTGCATCTTGCGGACAAGGCTCCGGTGCCGGCTGGCATGCTGGGCCGCATCCGGATAGCGGATCTGCTCCAGGATTTTCTCTTCATCCGCAAAATGCCGGGTGATCTGTTCGGTCAGAATATTCAGGGATTGCGTCAGCTTGTCGGTATCGGAAATCTGCAGCGACTGGTCGATCAGGTCGTTAGCCAGGGCCGTCAGCTGCCTGTGCTGGGTATCAATAACCTGGTTCCCGCAATCCCAGACCGATTTCCACTCCAGATGGACCCGGGCGACAGGCATTCTCTCATCGTGCGTATAGCTGACGACGCGGTTGCGGCCGAGATGCTTGGCCTGGTAAAGCGCCTGGTCCGCACGGCGGAACCAGCTGCCATAGGATTCGCCGCCCAGGTGCTCCGCGAGGCCGATGCTGGCAGTCACCTGACCGACTTCGCCGTAATGGCCGGCGCCGATTGCCGCGCGCAGTTTTTCCGCCAGGATTTTGCCTCCGTGCAGGGCGGTCTGGGGCGCCAGCAGGACAAATTCCTCACCGCCCCAGCGCGCCAGGATGTCCGGTTTACGGATCTGCTGCCGGATGATTTCGGCGATCTTCACCAGCACCTGGTCGCCGGTATCATGGCCCCAGACGTCATTGACCTGCTTGAAATGGTCCAGGTCAATCAGAAGAAGCATCAGAGGGGTCGCATAACGGTCTGCGCGTTCGATTTCTTCGTCAATGCGGCGGTCAAAATAATAGCGGTTGTTTAAACCAGTCAGTTCGTCGGTCTGGGCCAGCTTCTTCAAGGATTCATTGCTGGCCTGCAACTCCTGCGTCAGATTGGCCAGTTCAGCTTTAGCCTCCAGCAGGTCTTGAATCACAGCGTCCTTCTCAGCTATCACCCGATCCAGTTGCTCCTGGCAATCCTGCCGGCCATCAGCTTGCAGTACCATGCGATCACCACCGTTATACGTAATACCTTAACACTATAATGTTATTGTACCATCGGCCTGGGAATTCTGCATCAACGGGCCATTTCCGTCAAAAACATCAATGCCTGATCTTCAAATCCGGGGTAGGATTCATGGCCGCAGGGCAAGGGTTGATACCCTGATATTCTTTTAATTGGTCAAGCGGCATATCGACAATCGGCATATTGTTCCTCCCACGAGTGCTTATTAAAAATTATATAGCACGCGCAGGAAAGACTGTCAATGACCGTAATTCCCTAGGGTGCGAGCCAATTGAACGGCTCCCAGGGTAAATTGCGCAATATGAAAAAGAGAACACCGCTGACCAGCAGGATTATCATCAGCCAGCGCCAGTCGCGGATGGCCGGGAGCAGCGGCCGGCCAGTCAAAGCCCGCAGCCAGACGGCGAGCAGGGCATAAATCGGCAGCGGCAGCCAGATCAGCATGAAGACATTATACGAAACCGCAGCAGCCAGATCGCCATGCAGCAAGGCGTGCAGAGCCCTGGTTGTGCCGCAGCCGATGCAGTGGATGCCGGTCATCTGGTAGAAGAGACAGGGCATCAGACTGCGTCCGGCTGCAGGATCATCAAGATAAAGGATCAGGCCGCCGAGCAGGCCCGCCACCGGCAGCCCAATCGCCAGAAACAGGCGCCAGGCAAGGGAATTGCGCCAGTCTTCCTGCTGTTCTTGCCCAGGCATGCAGGATCAGCGATGCAGCAGCGGGCTGACGCGCTTGTAAATCAAGGTTGTGATCAGGGAGACGACAACGCCTTTGAAAAGGTTGAACGGCACAAAAACGTAAAGTAAAAGGGTTTTCATGTCCGTAACCCAGTTGTTGCCGGCAGACAGGCTGTCTTCAACGGCCTTGTCCAGTGAATAATGAAAAGCTTTAAAATAGAACGGCAGCGTGATGAAATAGTTGGCCAGGCAGGCGACCGCCACCATCGCCAGCGTTCCGACCGCCATGCCCAGCGCCGCACCCCGGCGGTTCTTCATCTGTTTGTAGATCAGGCCGGCTGTGCCGACAAAGGCGGCGCCAACCAGGAAATTAGCCAGTTCGCCCACCCCGCCGGTTCCGCCAAATGGGATGTGGATCAGGTTCTTCAGCAGCTCGATCAGGATGCCGGCCAGCGGCCCCATGGAAAAGGTTCCCAAAAGCACAATGGTTTCGCTGAAATCAAACTCCAGAAACCAGGGCATCAAAGGCAGAGGCATCTCCAGAAACATGAGCACGGAGGCGATGGCCGTCAGGATGCCGGTTTTGGCGATCCAGCGAATTCGGGTTTTGTTGCGGCTGTCGGCAGTGGTTGCAAGATTCTGATCCATATCAATATCCTTCTTTCTGCTTGCGTCATTGTTGTGCGTCAGGCAGCTGCTTCTCTTTTCTTAATGAAAAACGCCCCCGAAAAGATCGGGGGCGTTCTGGCCATCTTAAAAAGATCAGCCGTTTCCTTCCATCCAGACTTTACTGTCGGCCAAGGATTCGCACCTTGTCAGCTTCAGCCAGATAACCAACCGGCTAAAGGTCGCGGGCTTGTTCCTGCTGGAGGAACTTACCGC
Source organism: Clostridiales bacterium (assembly GCA_003532195.1). GTDB lineage: Bacteria > Bacillota > Clostridia > Saccharofermentanales > UBA5734 > UBA8949. Next base: position 2,870 of record DOFA01000094.1, on the reverse strand, counting down.
CGGTAGGGAATTGCACCCTGCCCCGGAAACAATGCGGTTTTCGCTCTCATTATAGCATGAAGTCCCTTGAATGCAATACTGAGCGCGCGCCGATCCTGCTGCGCTGTCCGTGCGCCAGTCCGCTGAGGTGCGGCTGAGGCGAAATGGGTATACAGGCCTTCAATTACGCGTTGGATTCCCAACCGGCCTGACGGAAAGCATCGCCCAGGCCGGCAATGACATCGCGCGGCAGCATGGCCCGCCGGCTGAGCCGGCCCGCAGCCAGCTCCGCCGCCAGCCCGTGCAGATAGACGCCGCAAACAGACGCGTCTTCCGCGGTCAGCCCCTGGGCCAGAAAACCAGCGATCAAGCCGCACAGCACGTCGCCGCTGCCCCCTCTGGCCAGTCCATCGTGCCCTGTGGGATTGATCCAGATCGGCCCGTCCGGTCCGGCAACAACCGTTGAGGCGCCCTTGAGCACGATCACGCAGCCGCATCTTAGCGCCAGTTGCCGCGCAGCCAATTGACGGTTCTGCAAGCCGATATCCGGAGCCAGGCGCCGGAACTCGCCGGGATGCGGGGTTAAAATAGCTGGTTTCAAGCCGATTTCCGCGGTTCGCGCCCGTAAAAGCGGTTCATAAAATTCCCTGTTATCAGCAATCAGGTTCAAGGCATCCGCATCGAGGACCAAGGTGTTCGCCTGACGGATCAGCAGCGGCAGAGTCCTCGCCAGCCAGACTGCCTTACCGCTGCCCGGACCGGCTGCAACCGCCGTCTGCCCGGCGGCCAGCCGCTCGATCATGGTATCTGCCGCGGCAGGATCGCCGGTTTCCGGCAGCTCAGTCAGCAGGCTTTCCGGGCGGGCAGCCAGAACCAGCGGAGCGATCGCAGCCGGTACGGCCAGGGTCAGCAGGCCGGCGCCGGAACGGGCTGCCGCTTCAGCGGCCAGAATCACCGCTCCGGGCATTCCGGATGATCCGCCCAGCAGCAGAACTTTGCCAAACAAACCCTTATGGCTGTCTGGCGGCCGTTCCGGCCGGCGGGCGGCGATTGCAGCCGGATCGATTTGATAATAAGCCGGACGATCGCCTGTATTTGTTTGCTCATTGATGGCGGCATCAACCCAACTGTCCGGTATTCCCAGTGGCTCGACCAGCACCTTGCCGGCCAGGAAGTGGCCAGGTGCGGCGCATAGTCCGATCTTCGGCCGGACGAAGGTGACGGTCAAATCAGCAGAAATCGTTCCGCAAGCAGCGACGCCGTTATCGGCATCCAGGCCAGTGGGCAGATCAATGGCGATGACCTGGGCGCCCTGCCGGCGGGCGGCTGCAACTTGCCCGCTGACCGCCAGTACATTGTCCGGCAGCGGCCGGGTGGATCTGAATCCGGCGCCGAATATCCCGTCGACGATCAGGCTGCCGCTGCCAAGGCCTGTAAAGTCGCGGTCCGCCGGCGGGCCCAGCTCCAAGCCCATCGCCAGAGCCGCCCGGCGGTTGGCGGCAGCTTCCGGCGGCAATTCCCGGGCGGGAAACAGCTCCCGGCAGACTACGGTATAGCCATCTGCCGCCAGCAGGCGGGCGCAAGCAAACGCGTCGCCGCCATTTTGCCCCTTGCCGGCCAGGATCAGGACCTGGCCTGCCGGGCCGGCTGGCTGGGAGCCGGTCGAGAGAATCTGCCGGCACACCCGGCTGACTGCCGCGGCCGCGCTTTCCATCAGGATCAGGAGCGGCAAGCCTGTTCGTTCCTGCCAGAGCCGGTCGATCGCCTGCTGTTCCAGGCGTCCGATGATCCGCATGCGGTTAGCCCCCTTTCAAGAGCCTTATCAGCTACCATTATATCCTATTCAGCCAAAAATACGAAAAAGCCCGGCAGCGTAAATGCTTGCGGGCAATTCGAAATGTAAATTCCGGCAGGAATCAGATTTGTTTTTCCAAGGCGGCAGCCAATTCGGCGTAAGGTCGGGCGCCAATCAAGTGCTCAGCCACTTTGCCGTTTTTGAGGATAAAAATGGTCGGAATGCTCATTACTTTAAATTGCTCAGCCAGTTCCGATTCTTCATCGACATTGATCTTACCGATCACCGCGCGGCCTTTGAAGTCCTCGGCGAGTTTATCGATCGTCGGGGCGACCATCCGGCAAGGCCCGCACCAGACAGCCCAGAAATCCAGTAAAACCGGTTTGTCACTTTTCATGACCAGTTCGTCAAAATTGTCAGATTTGATTGTTAATGCCATGTAAATTCCCTCCGCACTGTCTGCCCGGCATAAATGACCGGCGACGTTTATTTTCAATTAACATTATCATATATAGATTTGATCCAATCTACAGTAACTTGAGTTACGCGACGTGCTAACGGCACTCCTAAGGCTGGACTGTAGCTGAATCGCGAATCGCGGCGAGATCAAAGGGCGTTTCCTGATAGACATAATAGTTCAGCCAGTTGGCAAACAGGAGGTAGGCCGAGCTGCGCCAGCGGACAACCGGCGGCCGGGTCGGGTCATTGTCCTGAAAATAGCATTCCGGTATGTCAATCGGCAGGTTGCGGCTGACATCACGGTCATATTCCGATTTGAGCGTCATCGGGTCATATTCCGAATGCCCGGTCAGGAAAATCTGCCGCCCGGTCATGTCCGAAACCGCATAGACGCCGGAAATTTCAGATTCGGAGAGGATCCGCAGGGCCGCGACTTTCTCCAAGTCGGACCGCCGGATCTCCGTGTGCCGGGAATGCGGCACATAAAAGACATCATCAAAGCCACGGAACAGCTTGACCGGACGGGTCCAGCTCAGGCTGTGCGGGAAGACGCCGAACATCTTGCGGGGCAGTTCATACTTGGGTACGCCATAATGGTAGTAAAGACCGGCCTGGGCGCACCAGCGGATATGCAGGG
>DOFA01000076.1 GCA_003532195.1 Clostridiales bacterium | reverse complement strand
GGTCTGAAAAGGGTACAAATAGAAACGTGCCGGCATAATAACCTCCTGCCCGCTATTTGCGCCAGCCGCCGCTGACCCTGGGCCGACCGCCATAATCGCGGACAGCCGGGATCAGATCGTAGCGGCCGGCTGCCAGAATCAAAGCGGCAACTGACTTTGCCTGGTCATATCCATGTTCCAGCAAAAGGCACCCGCCGGGATTAAGCCGGTCGGCTGCCTCATGGGTCAGCCGTCGCAGGACATCGAGGCCGTCCGGTCCGCCGTCAAGGGCAGCCGGCGGTTCATACCGGCTGACTTCCGGCATCAGTTCCGGGATCAGCGACTGCCTGATGTAGGGCGGATTGGCAACAACCAGGTCCCAGCCAAGCCGGCGGTCTTGCGGCCAAAGGTCGGCGATTTCCAGCGTGGCGGCAGCGTTCAGTCCATGCCGGACCAGATTGCGGCGGGCATAGGCAGCTGCTTGCGGATCGATATCCGTCAGCCAGAGGCTAACCGGATATCCGGCCTGGCGCAACCGCACCGCCAGGCTGATGCCGACGCAGCCGGTGCCCGCGCAGGCATCGAGAATCATCAGCGGGGCGGCGGCCGGCCGCTCAGCGTCAGCACAGCCGGTACGCCGGATCGAAGCTGCAATTTGAAAAGCAGTCTCAACCAGGATTTCACTATCTGGACGCGGAACCAGCACCCCGGGGCCAACCGCAAAAGTCAATCCGGCAAACCCGGTCTCGCCCAGGATGTAGGCCATCGGCACATGATCGGCCCGCCGGGCGGCAGCCAGGCTGACGCAGCGGACAACCTCGCTGTCTACCGGCTGTTCCGGCCTGGCATATAAGGCCGCCAGCGGCAAGTCCAGGAAATGTGCCAGCAACAAAGCCGCTTCACGTCTGGGTTCGCCGATTCCGGCATCTTTGAGGATGCCGGCGATTTCCTGATGCAACTGACGCAGCAGCATGGCCGGCTCCACCCATCACCAATTGTCATTCTGCTGCTTTTCGGGCAGGACAGCCTGCAGCGCCACAAGTGCCACTTCGAGCATGCTGTCGTCTGGTTCGGCGGTGGTCAGCCTTTGCAGCCACAAACCTGGAGCGGAGATCGCCCGGGTCAGCCAGTTGTCATACCGGCCGGCCAAGCGGATTATCTCGTAAGCGATGCCGGCCACCAGAGGCACCAGGGCAAAACGGATCAGAAGATTGAGCCAGCGGTCCCACCAGCCGACAAAAGAAAAAACGATAATGCTGACGATAATGACGATAAACATGAAGGCCGTGCCGCAGCGCGGATGAAAGCGGCTATATTGGCGGGCGTTGTCAACCGTCAGTTCCTGGCTGTCTTCGTAGCAGGCGATCGATTTGTGCTCGGCGCCATGATACATCCAAACCCGGCGGATGTCTTTCATGCGGGAGGCCAACGCCAGATAACCGACAAACAAGGCGATCCTGATCGCCCCCTCGACCAGGTTGATGAGAATGGTCCCACCGATATTCTGCCGGGTTTGTAAACCGGTGAACTGGCTGATCAGGCTGGTTATCAGATTCGGCAGCAGGATGAACAGCCCGACGCTGAACAGGATACCCAGAATTGCCGACAGGTAGAGGGCCAGATTCTTATGCTTCTCCAGAAAACGATCCAGCCAGCCCGGCTGCTTTTCGCTGTCGGCCGATTTGACCGCCGCGTCAGCCGGACTGGTATCTTCGGCCGAAATATCCGCCGCTTCCTCCGCGAATTCAGCGGATTTCAACAGCGCTTGCGTGCCGCTGACCAACTGGCGGAAAAGGCGGACGGAACCGCGGACAAACAGCAGGCTGGCCGCTCCGGTGAAACGGGTGATCGGCATTTCCTCGATCGCGATCGATCCGTCTGATTTTCGGACAGCCATGGCTTTTTTGGCCGGGCCGATCATCATCAGGCCTTCGATCAAGGCCTGGCCGCCGATTGTTGTTTTCTTGCAGCCGGAACGGATCTTCTTCTCCGGCAAGGCTTGATCATCTTGATTCTTTTTCATGGGAGTTCCTCTCAGCCAGGACAGTCGCCGGAAATATTCCGCGCGATGCAAAAGGGAGGCTGGTCTGATCCAAGCCCCCCTGTTCCGCAGCTTATTTCTGCTCCATCCGCTTCTTGAACTTGTCGACGCGGCCGCCGGTATCAACCAGCTTCTGACGCCCGGTAAAGAAGGGATGGCACTTCGAGCAGATGTCCACATTGAGATTGGGTTTAATGGACAGGGTCTCGAAGGTTTCACCGCAAGCACATTTGACAATGGTCTTGACAGTTTTGGGATGAATGCCCGCTTTCATAAATATCACCTCTCATGCGATGCGGCGCGTATCCCCGCCGATGGCCTCGATACGTATGCCGCACCAGATTTAGACGTTGCGGAGTTGATTTTATTATATTTCCGCGACCTTGTCAATGAAAATCGCCGTCTGCAATCGCGAAATTCGTACGAAAACCGCTGCCGGATTGCCGCGGAATATCCTGGCCGGCATCAATCATCGTCGCTGCTTTGCTGGCGCCGGTAGTTGCTGATATAGCCGCCGCTGTTGTAGCCGGAATTATTATAGCCGCCGCTGTATGTGGATCCGTTGCGCGCCGGCGGCGTCTGTGCCTGCCCCTGGCCCTGGCTCTGGCCTGCGCCCGCTTCACTGGGCCGGACTCCGCGCATGGCGTCGAAAACATTCTTGTCATTGAAAGAAACATTGACCGAGGAAATGAAGTGTTTGTTGTTCTGCGTTTTTAATAGCAGATTAATAATCGCCTCGGTCACCGATGTCGTATCGAGTTGGCTGAAAGCCTTGCGGATCGTCCAGACTGCGTCCAGTTCCTTGCTCGACATCAGCAGCTCTTCCCGGCGGGTGCCGNNGTGCCCTTGAACTCTTCATAGATGACTTCATCCATTCGGGATCCGGTTTCGATAAGAGACGTAGCGATGATGGTCAGGCTGCCACCGTTTTCGATATTTCGCGCCGCGCCGAAAAAGCGTTTCGGCCCGTAGAGGGCGCCCGGATCGAGGCCGCCGGACAGTGTCCGTCCGGTCGGATTGATCGTCAGGTTATAGGCCCGGGCTAATCTGGTCATGCTGTCCAGCAAGATGACGACATCTTGCTTGAGCTCAACCAGGCGCATCGCCCGTTCCAGAACCAGTTCCGTAACCTTGGTATGGTTTTCCGGAGTCTTGTCGAAAGTGGAATACGCCACTTCGCCTTTGATCAGGCGCTGCATTTCGGTGACTTCCTCCGGTCGTTCGTCAATCAGGAGCACGATCAGCGTGGCATCCGGATTATTGGAGCTGATCGCATTGGCAATTTTTTGCAGCAGAATGGTTTTACCGGCTTTTGGCGGCGAGACGATCATCCCGCGTTGACCTTTGCCGATGGGTGCGACCAGATCGATAATCCGGGTTGACAGCTCATTGCGGGCTGTCTCAAGGATGAACCGCTCATTCGGGTGAATCGGGGTCAGCCTGTCGAAATGCGGCCGGCGGATCATTTTTTCCGGCGACATGCCGTTGACATCCTTAATATAGAGCAACGCCTGATACCGGTCATTCTCGCGCTGGAGCTTGACCGGCCCGGTTATATAGTCGCCGGGGCGCAGGCCGAAACGCCGGATGTATTGCGGCGGCACGTAAATATCTTTGCTGCCCTGCAAATAGTTCTCTTTGCGCAGGAAACCATAACCGTCCGGCATAATTTCCAGAACACCGGCCTGTACCTCGCCGGTTTCAATGACCGGGCGATGGATTTTCGCGCCGTCGGCATCCGTTTCTGCCGTCGGCGGGACAGCTGCCGGCGTCTGGCCAGTTTCGCCGGTCTCGGCCAATGCGGCAGGATCAGCGGCGGCGGGTTCTGCTGCGACGGTTTCCGGACGCTGGTCGGTTTCGATATCCAGCTGGCCACCGTTGGCCGAAGATGGACGTTCAGGCTCGATCTGGCTGTTTCCCGAGTCCGGAAGGCCAATGATGCGAGTGGTTCGCCGTTGGCTGCTCCGGACCGGTTTCAAGGTGTGATGCGGTAAAATCCGGTGCGAATCGGTTCTCCCGGCGGCAGTCTCCAGGTCAGATGCCGCTTCGGAGGCTTCAGGAGACCGGTCCGGATAGGTTTCCGCGGCGGCCGCGGCAAGCTCGGGTTGCGCCGGTGCGGCAGCGTCAGACAACTGCAGTTTTGCAGAGACTGGGTTCAAGTCAGGTTGCGGTTCCGGCGGGGCGTCCCCTGATGCCGGTTCCGCAATAGCCGGGGCAGCGGATATCGTCAGCTGATCCTGTTCCGGAATATCGGCAGCAGGTTTCGTTCGCGGACGGCCGCGCGGTCTGGCCGGCTTGAGCGGTTTGATTGCAACGGCTGGCTCAGCGGTCTGGACCGGCGCCGCTTCAGCGATCGGATTCGGGCTAACTGCAAGGGATTCGCTGCTTGAAACAGCATCCGCGCTTGAAACAGCATCCGCCGGCAGCTGAATCTTTTTTCTCCTCCCGGCCGTTCGTCTGGCCGGCAGGGCCGGTTCGGGTTCAGCGGCCGGTTCGGGCTGCTGAATGGGCTCCGGTTCGGCGGCCGGCTCGATTTGCGGGGTCGGCTCCGGTTCGGCGGCCAGCTCGATTTGCGGGGTCGGTTCGGGTTCGGCGGCCAAAACAGGGGGCAGGTCGGCCGCGACCGCAGCCACAGCTATTGTTTTCTTGGGAATCCGCCGGGATTTCACCGGAATCGGTTTGCCGACAGCCGCCGATGTCTGATAGGTCACGGCAAGGATCGGGGCAGGTTCGGATGGGATGGGCAACCCCACAGCTACGACAGGAGTTGCCGCAGTCGCGTCAGGTATTTCCGGCATAATCTCCGGAACAATTACTGGAGCAATTTCCGGAACCGGCGCCGGCGCCGGCTCTTGTTCGCTTTCACCCGGCGCCGGTATCGGCTTGGGCTTGGCTGTTCTGGCGCGTCGCGTTTTGGCAGCCGGCTGCTGCGGTTCGTTGGTTGTTTCCGGCGATGGCGCAAGTACGGCTGCAGCCGGCTGAGCGGCTGTTATCCCGCTTTCCGGCTGCCGGTTTTCCTCGCTTTTCCGGCTTTCCTTTTCCAAAAGCCTGGCCAGTTCAGCCCGGGTCATTACGGCAGCCTCTTCGGCTGTCAGTAAACCTGATAATTGTGCAACGACGGCCAGGTCCTCTTTGTTTTTGCCGATCGTCCTGAAAGAAGGCATATGATCACCTCATAGCAGGCTGCAGAAACAGCCGAATATAATGAATGCATTCAAACAATCCTTGAAACATACAAATGAAAAATCTGCAGGGAAAAACTGCACGGTTTCATTTCTGATTTTCTGGAAAAAAGAATGGCTCAAGAATTAAGCAAATTATAGATCTAAACACCGGAAATCGTCAAGCAGACAAGACGCTGCCAGAAGAAATTCCACGAAATATCGATTATTTCGCTGATGAAACCGGGAAAATGATGCAGAAAAGCAAGAGAAAATTGAATAACGGCAAGATCCGTGAATCCTGCCGCTATTTTCGATTAATAACGCTTTATTCGGTCAGCTTTCGCTCAGCTGTCGCTCAGGGCGGCGAACTTATCCATCATGCCTAAAGTCTTGCCGGTGCCGATCGCCACACAGGATACCGCGTCGTCAGCCACCACCACATCGATGCCGACTTTGGCGGCCAGCATGCGGTCCAGCCCGTACAAGAGCGAGCCGCCGCCAGTCAGCACAATGCCGCGCTGGCTGATGTCTGCCATCAGTTCCGGCGGCGTGCGTTCGAGAACCGAGTGCACGGCTTCGAAAATCTGGGCGACCGGTTCCTCGAGGGCTTCGAGCATTTCTGTCGAGGTGACGGAAATAGTCGCCGGCAGGCCGGTGATCAGGTTGCGGCCGCGGA
>DOFA01000264.1 GCA_003532195.1 Clostridiales bacterium | reverse complement strand
CAGCTTCGCATCAGATCCAGCGCTGCTTGATCAGCTGAACCGATTGGCATGAACCGATAATCCGGTTCCGGCCGGTCGCGGTAAAAGTGGCGGATATTGGTTTTGCTCAGGTCAAAATGAAGGCTGGATCCGGCTTTCTCATATCCATAGTAGCCATAGCGCTGCCGTTGGCCGCCCAGCACGGACAGGGCAAATCCGCCGGCTTTCATCTCGGCCAGCGCTGTGTTCATGAGCTGCTTCATCATGCCGGAGCCGGTTTCCCGCGGATGCGTGGCGACTCCGCCGATGCCGCCTGATTTAAGGATCTGCCCGCCGACGGACAGGTCCATCGGAAACAGGCCGACAATAGCCCGGATCTTTCCCTCCCGGCGAATCGCCAGATTGGCCCGCATGGAAAGCTCGTCCGGACGATAGATTTTCGGCAGAATACGGGCGAAATCATGCGGCCGGCTGGACATGCTGAATACGAGGTTCAATAAATCCATCGCCTCGTCGAAATCAGCTGGACCAAGACGCTCAACCGGGAACATTTCAGTTGCCATTGAGCCGGCTGATGCAGTTTTTCAAGAACTCGACAGCCAGGCGGATATCCGCCGTCGGATTGTCGCCGACTTCACGCTCGATGGTCAGGAAACCATGATAGCCGATGGCGTCGAGTTCCCGCAGATAGGCCTGGAAATCGACCGATCCCTGACCGAGCGGCACCTCGCGGAAAGCCTCTCCGGTCTTGATCTCTTCCTCAAGCAGACCGTAAATGACTTCCGGGCTTTTCACCAGCAGGCGGATACCGTCTTTAGCATGGGTATGAACGATATAAGGCGCCAGCAAACGGACAGCGGTGACCGGGTCGTCGCCGGTCACCATAACCAGATTGGCCGGATCGAGGTTGACCCGAACGCCCTTGGCGCCCAGGCTGTCGAGAAAATCGCGGAGAACGGCGGCGGTTTCCGGTCCGGTTTCGATCGCGAAATACGCCCCTGTCGCATCGCCGAAGCGCGCCAGTTCAACACAGGCCTGCCGGAGGATTTCCTGCCGGGGATGATGAGGGTCAGGCGGAACGACGCCGATATGGGTTGTGACAATCCGCGTGTCTAAATCGCGGGCCAGTTCCATGATCCGTTTTGATTTTTCTATTCGCCAGGCATTATCCTCGGCTACCATGAAACCGTGGCCGCCGAGGTCGCCGCACAGCGCGGAAACAACCAGGCCTTCGCTGGCGATCCGGTCCAGCAATTCACGCCGCTTAGCCGGACTGAGCGCTTCCGGCGACATTTCCCCTTGCGTGGCGTAGATCTGGATGCCGTCGGCTCCGATCTGCCGGGCCAGACGGATGCCGTCCAGCAATCCGGTCCGGAATGAATCAACGATAACGCCAATTTTAAAGTCTGCCATCCCATACACCTGCTTTCTGAAAATGCAATCATTTCTATTATAAATTATTCGCTGGCCGATACTTCCAGATTTTCGCCCAAAACTAGCATTTTCTTGTTGTCAGCGGGACTGGTCCGGCTGCGGTATTCACTGGGCGTCTGCCCCCGGACTTTGCGGAACATGCGGGAAAAGAGCAGCGGATCTTCATATCCCACCGACCGGGCGACGGTCGATACCGGCAGACTGCTGCGCGCCAGCAGGCCGGCGGCTTTTTCCATGCGCAGGCGCAACAGGTATTGCTGTGGCGAAACACCTGCCTGCTCGCGGAAAAGAACGCCAAAATAGCTGCGGTCCAGGCCAATCTGGCGCGCCAGGCCGTTGATGCTGATCTGGCGGGAATAATTCATGGCGAGAAAATCTGCGGCTTGCCGGACGTACCATTCCCGGCGGGAAAGCTGGTCTTCATCAGCCGGCGGCGTTGTGTTTTCTTCGGCCAGGCCAGCCAGAAGCAGATGCAGCTGACCGAGCAGATGCAGGTCCCGCCCCCGTTTCTGCGCCAGGGCGGCGGCCATGGCCGTAAAACAGCCGCGGGCAGCCGAGCCGTCGGGCAGGCCGGGCTGGCCGAAAACCGGCGACCGGACGGACAGGCCGGCCAGATGCAAATATTCAGCCGCCCGGCTTCCATTAAATCCGATCCAGACGTAATGCCAGGGATTTTCCTGGTCCGCCTGGTAAAAGGCGGTTTGCTCCGGACAGATCAGGAATCCCTGGCCGGCGGCGAGGCTGCGGGTCTGGCCTTCACTCTGGAAGATGCCGCAACCGGCTAGTATGAAATGAATCAGATAATGGTCGCGCACGCCCGGTCCCCAGGCATGCCCGGGTTCACACTCCTGCTGGCTGCAGTCGTAGATGCGCAGATCGGAACGGTCGGTGAAATCTCGCAAAAATCCTTGTGACAAGCTGGTTTTCCCCCCTATATCCAGCATTATACTCTATCTGCATAGCAGTATTCCATTGATTGGCCTTATTATTCCCGTAAAATGGAATTGAGCGGATGACTTAAGTGAGTATCCGCATGAATGATGATCAAATAATAAGGAGAAGCGAACATGACGAAAATAGCATTTATTGGAGCCGGCAGTTTCGGTTTTACCCGCGGACTGGTCCGGGACATCATGTCATACCCGGCTTTTGCCGAGGCGACGATCGCTTTGATGGACATCGATCCGGAACGGTTGGCGGTCAGTAAAAAGGCGGTTGACCGCATTATTGCGGAAGGTGCTTATCCGGCCCAAGTTCTGGCGACGACCAATCGCGCCGAAGCCCTGCAAGGCGCCGACGGCGTCGTCTGCACCATACTGGCTGGCGGAGTCCACGTCTGGCGCTACGACATCGAGATTCCCAAGAAATACGGCGTCGACATCAATATCGGCGACACGCGCGGACCTTCCGGCATCTTCCGTGCCCTGCGCACTATCCCGGTGATGCTCGACATCTGCCGCGACATCGAGCGTTACTGCCCGCAGGCGATTTTCCTTAACTACACTAATCCGATGGCCATGCTCTGCCGGGCGATGCAGGGGCAAAGCAAGGTCCAGGTCACCGGATTGTGCCACAGTGTCCAGGGCACGGCGCATATGCTGGCCAAATGGATTGGCGCGCCGATGGAGGAAGTGACTTACCTGAGCGCCGGCATCAATCACCAGGCCTGGTATCTGGATTTCCGCTGGAACGGGCAGGATGCCTACCCGCTGATCCGCGCTGCGGTCGCCAAACCGGAAATCTACCAGCAGGAAATCGTGCGCAACGAGATGTTCCTGAACCTTGACTACTATGTAACCGAATCGAGCGGCCACAATTCCGAGTATAATGCCTGGTTCCGCAAGCGTCCGGACTTGATCGAGAAATACTGCACCCACGGTACCAACTGGAATCCCGGCGTTTATGGCTATATCCTCGACGAGTATCTGAAGCGGGAGGATACCTGGCGCGACGAAATCAACAAGTGGCTGAGCCAGGAAAAAATCGACCTGAAGCGCGGCGGCGAATATGCAGCCTGCATCTTCAACGCCACGATCGGCGACGGCGCCCTGTATAAATTCAACGGCAATGTCCGCAACTTCGGCCTGATCGACAATCTGCCTGAAGGCTGCTGCGTGGAAGTTCCGGTCCTGGCATCGAAATCCGGGCTGGAAGCGATCCATGTCGGTCCGCTGCCGGCCCACCTGGCTATTTTGAACAATACCAGCGCCCGCTGCGAGGAACTGGCTGTCGAGGCCGCTATCGAAGGCGATCCGCGCAAAGTCTTCCATGCCGTCTGTTTTGATCCGCTGACTTCCGCCGTTCTCAGCCTGGCGGAAATCAAACAGATGGTCGATGAAATGCTGGCGCAGAACCAGCCCTGGCTGCCGCAGTTCAAGACAATCAGCTGATCAGCAGCAACGAATTTTTGCCTTTCGACCTGAATCAATCCGCGTTGCCCGGCCGGTGCAGAGCCTGCCGGGCAGTTTTTTAGCTACACAAATGAGTGACAATCGTGTACACTATTGATTAGGAGGTGAGCCTATGATATTTTTTACAATTCGTGACATGAGGTCCAATCCCCGTCAGATCTGGGAACGGATCGCAGCCGGGGATGAGGTTATCATCACAAACAATGGCAAGCCAGCAGCTTTGATGATCGAAGTCAACGATAAAAACCTGCAGGATACATTGCTAGCTATCCGTCAGGCGCAGGCGATCCGGGCAGTTAACCGTCTGAGGGTCCGTTCAGTCCAGACTATGCCGGCAGGTATGAGCAGCGAGGAGATCGAGGCGGAAATTCAAGCAGCCAGAAAGGAACTGACCCATGATTGAGATCATCCTGGATACAAACGTGCTGGTGTCGGCTTTGCTTTCCCCTTTTGGCGCACCGGCGCGCGTCCTTGATCTCATCTTATCTCAGCAGATTATCCTGCGTTATGACAGCCGGATCTGGCTGGAATATGAAATGGTTTTAGCCCGGCCGAAGTTTAGGTTTGATCCGGCAATGATCCGGCAAATCCTGGATTATTTAGCTATTATCAGCGTTCCGGTGCTGGCTTCACCCTGCAGCAGGCAATTGTCGGATCAAAATGACCTGGCTTTTTATGAAGTTTATCTGACTTCTGAAAGCTGGCTGGTAACGGGCAATGTGAAGCACTTCCCGGAGGAGCCGAAGATAGTCAGCCCGCCGGCATTTCTCAAAGGTATTGGTTTCCCATAAATTGAACCGGGCTGCCGGCTGATTCTGATGGCGAACCGACAGCGAACTGCAGCCGTCGCTGCCGCGCGGCACTATGCCGGATACTAATCTATTGATATAATTATGCCAGTCTTGTTCCGCCCCCAGTTTGATAAAAATAACGGAGGATTAACGGATGTTTTGCGCCAAATGTGGAAGTCCCCTGGAAGAAGGGTCCCGGTTCTGCAAAAGCTGCGGCGCAGCCGCGGAAAACAGCCCGGTGCAGCCCTGGCAGCCGCAGGCCGGCGGCCAGCCGGTCCAGCCCCAGCCGGTTCAGCCCCAGCCGGCAGGACCCTCGGCTTACCCGCCGCCGGCGACGCCGTCTTTCCAGTATGCCCAGCCAACCGTACCGCCGCCGGAATATAAAAAACCGCGCAAGAAGCGGCACATCGGCTGCCTGATCGTCCTGTTCCTGTTTTTGGCACTGGTTGGCACCGGCCTGTATTTCGTCGCCCGGTTTTCCTGGCTGCCGCCGCGCGACCTTGGGGTTGACTACACCGAAGAGGACTTCGACCGCGCGATGGAAAAAATCGGCATGCAGATCAGTTTCATGGGCCAAAGCGGCGAAGACTTGAAAACCCTGATCGAGGAACACCGCGATGAACGGCTGGCGATCGATGATTACAACTGGGCTTTCTCCAACTATGAAGAGCGCAGCTTCGAGCTGACTCCGGCAGAGGCGACGGCATTTATTAATGAAATCGCCCCGCCCTTCTCCTGGTTCGAGGACGCTCAGATGAAAGTCTTCCCCGACGGCCATTCCGCGGGCTCCTACAAGGTGCGTTTTGACAAGATCAAGCAGGAGCTGATCCCGGATATCGCCGGGCAGATCCCGGACGAGCTGGCCCGATTGCTGCCGGACACGTTTAACCTCTATATGGAAGGCGACTTTGAGATCCGGGAAAACGAAGTCTATGTCCCGGATAAGCTTGCCCGCCTGGAAGCCGGCGATGTGCCTTTGCAGCCGGTGATCGGCGACCTGGCCGATTCTGATCGCGATGTGGTCTTCGATTATGCTGAACGGATCTACAAGCAAATCCCGGACCTGATGATCCACACATTGAAAATCAACGATGAAGGCAACTTCGAGGTTGATGTCTATATGCCGACGCAAGTGACGGTTACGAAAAAATAAACCGCGGCGGTTTCCGGGAAACCACCCGAGAAGCTGCTTGTCTGAGAGAGGCTATCATGTCGACAATCCGAATCAACGGACGAAACGAAAAAATTCCGCCTTATCCGCACCATAAGAAATTTATTCAATATACCCGGCAGTACTTTTTCGCCCGGACCCCGCTGGACCACTTGGCACTGGGCAAAATGATCGCCGCCCGGGAAACCTGGCGCGGCATCCGGACCCGGGTTTTTGTGCCCAGGATGTTGATCCTCGACCCCACCAGCCGCTGCAACCTGCACTGCAAAGGCTGCTGGGCGGCCGACTATGCCGGCTGCGGCAATATTACCTTGGAAAAGCTGGACGACATCCTTTGCCAGGCTGAGCAGCTGGGCATCCGGGTCTGTTTTTTCACCGGCGGCGAACCGCTGCTGCGCAAAGACGACATCATCCGCCTGTGCGACCGGCACCGGAGAATGTCGTTTGGTGCCTATACCAACGGGACGCTGATCGATGAGGCGTTTGCGGATGAAGTCGCCCGGGTGGAAAATCTAAATCTCTTCCTGAGCATCGAGGGCTGGCGGGAAGACACTGATTTCCGGCGCGGCGCCGGAGTATTTGACCAGGTGGTCCGCGCCATGGATATCCTGCGCAGCCGCGGCATTGCCTTTGCTTTCTCCGCCTGCTATCACGCCAGGAATTACCAGACTGTCGCCAGCCGTGAATTTCTCGATTTTCTGCAGGAAAAAGGCTGCTGGTTCGGCTGGCTGTTCCAATATGTGCCGGTTGGCAAAGATGCCGATCCGGCGTTGGCCTGCACCCCGGCCCAGCGCGAGCAGGTTCTGGCGCAGATCGACGAATACAGCCGGCGGACCGGCCTGATGCTGATCGATTTCTGGAACAACGGCCATCTGGCGTTCGGCTGCATCGGCGCCGGATCCGGTTTTGTCCACATCAATGCCAACGGCGATGTCGAGCCCTGCGCGTTCTGCCATTATTCTGACTCCAACATCTATGAAAAGTCGTTGGCCGAAGCCCTGCAGTCGCCGTTCTTTCGCCGCTTCCGCCAGGCGCAGCCCTTCTCGGAAAATCCGCTCAGCGGCTGCCCGCTGATGAACCGTCCGGACACGCTGGCCGGTATCGTCCGGGATACCGGCGCCCGGTCCACGCATCTGGGCGCGGCGGAAACCGTGGAAATGCTGGCTGCCAAAACCATGCCGCTGGCGCAGGCCTGGCAGCCAACCGCCGACCGCCTGTACGCGGGTTACTCAGCCGCCCAACGGCGGAATTTTCGCATGTTCCTCAATTATTTCGCTTTCCGGAAACGGTTCACAGATCGCGACATCCCAAAAACAGACAGATAGCAAACTCAGCCAATCGTCGCCCGGCCGTCGCCGCCGATCGGAATCGTCGGACCGGTAAATTGGGGACTCGAATGCAGAATCTCACAGTTCAGGTAAGCCTTGAACCGGGCGGCGTATTCCCGGATCCGGTTCCAGGAGTTCCGGTACCAGTCAGGATATGGGCTGGTAATTCCCTGCAA